>DATBSV010000112.1:0-12729 GCA_036559685.1 Casimicrobiaceae bacterium | reverse complement strand
AGTTGTAGTCGCCGTCGCCCTTGGCGTTGTAGCTCGTCAGCACCGGTTGCAGGATGAAGATGCCGTCCGTCGTCGCGCCTCCCCAGCCCAGCATGTACAGGCTCGTGTCGGTCTTCTCGAGCTTCGGGAAGTAGGTCGCGCGCGGCATCGCGTTGACCGCGACCTTGACGCCGATCTGCGCCCACATCGCCGCGAGCGCCTGGCAGATCTTCTCGTCGTTGACGTAGCGGTTGTTCGGGCAGTCGAGCTGCACCTCGAAGCCGTTCGGATAGCCCGCCTCGGCGAGGAGCTTCTTCGACGCGGCCGGATCGAACGCGAAGCGCTTCTCGATCTCGGGGGTCGTCTGCACCGGCGAGGGCGTCATCGCGCCCGACGGCTTCGACAGGCCGCGCATCGTCGCCTTGTGGATCGCGTCGATGTCGACCGCCTTGTAGAGCGCCTCGCGGACGCGCTTGTCCTTGAACGGGTTCTTGCCCTTGACGCTCGAGTACAGGAGCTCGTCGCGCTGCTGGTCCATGCCGATGAACACGATGCGCTGCTCGAGGCCCTCGATGACCTTGACGCCGGGCGTCTGCTGCAGGCGCGGGACGTCCTGCGGCGCCGGGTCGTTGATGACGTCGACGTTGCCCGCGACGAGCGCCGCGAGGCGCGTGCCGTCGTTGGTGATCGGCGTGTAGACGATCTCGTCGACGTTGCCGTCGAACTTCTTCTCCTTCCAGCCCCACCACGCCGGATTCTTGACCAGGTGCGTCTTGACGTCGGGCTCGCGCGACTTGAGGGAGTAGGGGCCGGTGCCGTTGGCGTTGCGCGCCGTGATCATCTCCTCCTTGTTCTTGAAGTCGAGCGGCTTCACCGCCTTGTTCTTCTCGCACCACGATTTCGACATCACCATCAGCGTCGCCAGGTGCTCGAGCATGATCGGGTTCGGCCCGTTGGTGACGAACTCGACGGTCAGGTCGTCGATCTTGCGCGGCTTGCCGGCGGCGTTGGAGTACGCGCGGATCTGCGAGGTGTCCTCCGCCGCGCGCTGGATCGAGAACACGACGTCGTCGGCGGTGAACGGCGAGCCGTCGTGGAACTTGACGCCCGGCCGCAGCTTGAAGCGCCAGGTCGTCGGGTTCAATTGCTCCCACGACGTCGCGAGGCCCGGGATGACCTTGAGGTCCTTGTCCCGCATCACCAGCGTGTCGTAGATCAGGTTGTTGAGGTTGTTGGTGAGGTTCTCGTTCTGCGAGTACGGGTCCATCGTCTGCGGGTCCCCGCGGCCGGCCCAGCGCAGCGTCTTCGCGTCGGCGAGCGACGCGGCGGCGAGCGATGCGGCGAGTGCGGCGGCGATGGCGACGCGCGGGAATCGGGTGAACGGGGCGGGGGTCTTCGACATGGGTCCTCCGGAGGGACGGCAGAGTGGGCGGATCATAGCGTGGGGCGCGCAGGAAGGGTCAACCGCTAGAATCCGCGCCCGCCGCCCCCGGTTCCGATTCCGTCCGTGCCGAACCCCGACTACGCCGCGCTCGCCGTGCGCCTCCCCGACATGCTCGTCGCCGACGCGCGGCGCGTCGGCGCGCGTCTCGAGGACGCACGGCGGCGGCGCGCGGGCCCCGAGGCGTGGCAGCGGCTCGCCGACGAGGTCGCGCGCGCGGTCGGGCGCCGCGACGCGCGGCTCGCGACGCGTCCGGCGATCGCCTACCCGCCCGAGCTGCCGGTCGCCCAGCGCGCCGACGAGATCGCCGCGGCGATCCGCGCGCATCCGGTCGTGATCGTGTGCGGCGAGACCGGCTCGGGCAAGACGACGCAGCTTCCGAAGATCTGCATCGCGGCGGGACGCGGCGAGCGCGGGCTGATCGGCCACACGCAGCCGCGCCGCATCGCCGCGCGCAACGTCGCCGCGCGCATCGCGCAGGAGATGCGCACCTCGATCGGCGGCGCGGTCGGCTACAAGGTGCGCTTCGCCGACAAGACCGGGCCCGGCGCGTGGCTCAAGATCATGACCGACGGGATCCTGCTGGCCGAGACGCGCGGCGACCGCGACCTCACAGCGTACGACACGATCATCGTCGACGAGGCGCACGAGCGCAGCCTCAACATCGACTTCCTGCTCGGCTATCTCAAGCAGCTGATCGCGCGCCGTCCCGACCTCAAGATCGTGATCACGTCGGCAACGCTCGACGCCGACCGCTTCGCGCGTCACTTCGGCGCCGACGACGCGCATCCGGCGCCGGTGATCGAGGTCTCCGGACGCCTGTTCCCGGTCGAGGTCCGCTACCGCGCGGCCGGCGGCGATCCCGAGGACGAAGGGATGGACGACGAGGAAGACATCGAGGAGGCGATCGTCGATGCGGCGGGCGACCTGTGGCGCGAGGGGTCCGGCGACATCCTCGCGTTCCTGCCGGGCGAGCGCGAGATACGCGAGACCGCGGACCTCCTGCGCGCCGACCTCAGGCGCCGTCCATGGGGCGCCGCCGCCGAGATCCTGCCGCTGTACGCGCGTCTGTCGCCCGAGGAACAGCAGCTTGCGTTCGCGCCTTCGGGGGGCCGGCGCATCGTGCTCGCGACCAACGTCGCCGAGACCTCGCTGACGGTGCCGGGCATCCGCTACGTGATCGACACCGGGGTCGCGCGCATCAAGCGCTACGCGTCGCGCAACAAGACCACGCTCCTCAAGATCGAGAAGATCGCGCGCGCGAACGCCGACCAGCGCGCGGGCCGCTGCGGCCGCGTCCAGGACGGCATCTGCGTGCGCCTGTACGCGGAAGCCGACTACGAGGCGCGGCCGCGCTTCGCCGAGCCCGAGATCCTGCGGAGCTCCTTGGCGAGCGTGATCCTGCAGATGGCGTCGCTCGACCTCGGGCCGGTCGACGCATTCCCGTTCGTCGAGCCGCCGAGCCCGCGCGCGATCGCCGACGGCTACCAGCTCCTGCAGGAGCTCGGCGCGGTCGACGAGCGCCGCGCGCTCACCGACATCGGCCGCGAGCTCGCGCGGCTGCCGCTCGACCCGCGCATCGGCCGCATCGTGCTCGCGGCTCGCGAGCGCGGCTGCCTCGCCGAGGCGCTCGTGATCGCGAGCGCGCTCTCGGTGCCCGACCCGCGCGAGCGCCCGCTCGACAAGGCGCAGGCGGCCGACCAGGCGCACCTGCGCTTCCGCGACGAGCGCTCCGACTTCCTGTCGCTCGTCAACCTGTGGCAGTTCTTCGCCGCGCTCGGCGACGAGAAGCTCTCGCATCGCCGCCAGGTGGACCGCTGCCGCGAGGTGTTCGTCAACCACCTGCGCATGCGCGAGTGGCGCGACGTGCACCGCGAGCTCATCGCGCAGCTCGTCGAAGGCGGATGGACGTGGCGGCAGGATTTGCCCCCCGCGATCGACGCGGTTCGTTACAAGGCCATCCACGAGTCGCTGCTCTGCGGACTGCTGTCGAACGTCGGCCTTCGCGACGGCGAGGGCGAGGGCTACGGCGGCCCGCGCGGCCTGCGCTTCCACCTGCATCCGGGCAGCGGCCTCGCGAAAAAGGGCGGCCGCTGGATCCTCGCCGCCGAGCTCGTCGAGACGACGCGCCTGTACGCGCGCTGCGCCGCGCGGATCGAGCCCGAGTGGATCGAGGCGGTGGCCGGCGACCGCGTGACGCGAGAGTGGTTCGACCCGTCATGGGATCCCGCGCGCGGCGAGGTCGTCGCGCGCGAGCGCGTGCAGCTCTACGGCCTCACGCTCGTCGCATCGCGCCCGGTGTCGCTGGCGCCGCGCGATCCGAAGCTCGCGCACGACGTGTTCGTGCGCGAGGCGCTCGTGCCCGGGCAGCTCGCGACGCGCGGCGCGTTCCTCGCGCACAACAAGCACCTGCTCGCCGAGATCGCCGAGCTCGAGCACAAGGCGCGCCGCCGCGACGTGCTCGTCGACGACGAGACGCTCGCGTCGTTCTACGCGGAGCGCGTGCCGCAGGAAGTCGCGACCACGGCGACGTTCGAACGTTGGCGCGTCGAGGCCGAGAAGCGCGATCCGAAGCACCTGCACATGTCGCGCGAGGCGCTGATGCGCCACGCCGCGGAGGACGTCACCGCGGAGCTGTTCCCCGAGACGCTCGAGGTCGCCGGCGCGACGCTTCCGCTCAAGTACCGCTTCTCGCCCGGCCATCCGCTCGACGGACTGACGCTCACCGTGCCGCTCGCGCTCCTCAACCGGCTCGACGACGCGGCCCTGTCGTGGCTCGTGCCGGGCATGGTGCGCGAGAAGGTCACCGCGTACTTCAAGGCGCTGCCCAAGGCGTTCCGCAACCGCCTGGTGCCGATCGCGCCGGCGGTCACCGCGTTCCTCGAGCACGCGAGCGCGCGCGGCACGCCCTTGCCCGATGCGATTCGTGCATGGCTCCGCTCGACGCTCGGCGAGGCGCCTCCGCCGGAAGCGTGGGACGGCGCGCCGCTGCCCGAGCACCTCGCGGTGAATGTCGTCGTCGTCGACGCCGCGGGTCGCGAGCTCGCCTCGGGCCGCAACCTCGCGTCGTTGCGCGAGCGCCTCGGCGAGGCCGCGAAGGCGAGCTTCGCCGCGTCGGGGCCGTCGTTCGGCAAGCGCGGGCTCACGCGCTGGGATTTCGGCGACCTGCCCGAGACGCTCGAGATCACGCGCGGCGCGCAGCGGCTCAGCGCGTTTCCGGCGCTCGTCGACGAGAAAACGAGCGTGTCGCTCGTGCTCGCGGACACGCGCGAGGAAGCGCTCGCGTCGACGCGCCGCGGCGTCGTGCGCCTGATCCGGATCGCGCTCAAGGACGCGTTCGCGCGCTACGAGAAGGGGCTGCCCGGCTTCACGCAGGCCGCGCTGATCCTGAAGCCCGCGATCCCGACCGACCGGCTGCTCGCCGACCTCCTCGACGCGATCGCCGACCGCGCGTTCGTCGGCGACGATCCGCTGCCGCGCACCGCCAAGGCGTTCGACGAGCAGGTCAAGCGCGCGCGCACGCGGCTGCCGGCGGTAGCCGATGCCGCGTTCAAGCTGGTCGCGACGATCGCCGCGGCGTACCACGCGACCGGCCAGAAGCTCACGCAGGCCCCGGCCGCGATGGGCCGGCTCGCCGCCGAGCTCCGGACCCAGCGCGACGAGCTCGTCGCGCCCGGGTTCCCCGTGGCGACGCCGTGGGCGCAGCTCCAGCACCTGCCGCGCTATCTCGAGGCGATCGCCCGCCGCTGGGCCAAGGCGCGCGAGCGGCCCGACCGCGAGGCGCGGCACGGGCCCGAGGTCGAGGCGTGGACGCGCCGCTGGCGCGAGCGGCGCGACCGCGACCGGGCGGCGGGGCGGGCCGACCCCGCGCTCGACGAGTTCCGCTGGCTCCTCGAGGAGCTTCGGGTGTCGCTCTTCGCCCAGGAGCTCAAGACGCCCTCGCCGGTCTCGCTCAAGCGGGTCCAGAAGGCCTGGGCGGCAGTCGAAGCCCGGTAGCCCTCGGCGGCGACCGGACACGCGCGCCCGCCGGGCCGCTCCAAGGGTGCGCGGCCCCCTTGGGGGAGGCGCGCGTAGCGCGCTTCGGGGGGATCACACTCGCGCGCCAAAATCCCCCGTGCTACAGTGGGTTGGCGTTCGCTGCTCCAGTGGATTGGCGAACCGGCCCGAGCGGGCCGCCGCTTAAACCGACTCGCGGAGGTCGGCTGCGGGCACCCCGGGGAGCTCCCGAGATCCACGCTTGAGCGCAACGACGACCGAAGCGTCCGCGCGGCGGCCACCGCCGCGCGAAATGGCGAAGATCCTCGCGGACTGCCGGGATCTCGCCGTGCATCGCCTGATGCTTGCGTTCTCGGGGATGCTCGATCGCGTCGGCGACCTCCTGATGGAGCGCGCCGGCCGCACCGACGTGCGCGACGAGCAGGCGCTCTACCTCGATGCGCGCGCGCTGCTCCGGAGCGAGCGCTCGACGCTGATGGCCGAGTTCGAGCAGCGGCTGCGCAAGCGCGTCGACGACCGCATCGCCGGACGCGAGGACGCCAAGACCGACTTCGCGAACGTCGATCCGACCAAGCTCACGCTCGTCGACATCTCCGCGATGGACGAGTCGGTGGTCACCGGCAACATCACGCGCATCGTCGAGAACGCGTGCCACGAGGAGCTCGCGCTGCTCAACCGCGGGTTCGGCCACCTGCTCGACAAGCCCGACCTCGAGACGCTCGACAACCCGCTGTCGCCCGAGACGATCGTCGACGCGTTCACCGACGCGCTGCGCCAGATCAAGACCGAGAGCCGCATCAAGTTCCAGATCCTGAAGGAGCTGAACCAGGCCTCGCTCGGCGACATCGCGTCGATCTACGGCGATCTCAACAAACACCTCGCGAACCTGCGCGTCGTGCCGGCGGTCAACCGGTCGGCGATCATCAACCGCGCGGCGGCGGGGCAGGAGCGACGTGCGCAGGACGCGGCGACGGCGGCGCGCGCGCAGGCCCAGGCCGCCCAGGCGGCGGCGCATGCGCAGCAGGAGCAGCACGCCGAAGTCGACGTGATGGCCCTGTTCCGGCGCATGTTCGGCAATGCCGCGAGCATGGGACAAGGGATGCCGCAGGGCTATCCGCAAGGCATGCCCCAAGGCATGCCCCAAGGCATGCCGCAGGGCTATCCGCAAGGCATGCCGCAGGGAATGCCGAGCTACGGCGGCCCGCACGACGCGGGCCAGGGTGGCTTCCCCGAGATAGCGATGCCCGGCGGCTTGCCGCCGGTCATGTTCGCGCCGATGGCGCCGACGCCGTCGGGCTACGTGCCGGGCCAGCCGATCATCGCGACCCAGGTGCTGCACGAGGGCCTGACGCGCCTGCAGGCGGGCCAGAGCGGCTTCGACCTCGGCGGCGGCGCGGTCGTCCAGTTCTCCGGCATTCCGGACGGATTGCACAACGTCCTGCGCGACCTGCAGGAGTCGCCGCTCGGCAAGAAGGCGAACCAGCTCGAGTCGATGACCATCGAGATGGTCGCGATGCTGTTCGACTTCATCTTCGAGACGCGCGACCTGCCCGACGGCATCAAGGCGCTGCTCGCGCGCCTGCAGATCCCGGTGCTGAAGGCCGCGATGCTCGACGGCGCGTTCTTCGCGAAGAAGTCGCACCCGTCGCGCCTGCTCGTGAACGCGCTCGCGGAGGCCGGGCGTGGCTGGTCGACGTCGATGGGCAACGAGGATCCGCTGTACCGGAAGCTCGACCAGATCGTCCACCGAATCCTCGACGGGTTCTCCGACGACCTCACGGTCTTCGACGAGCTCCGTGCCGACCTCGAGGCGTTCCTCGCAGAAGAGGAGCGCAACGCCGAGGCGAACATCAGCTCGTCGGCCGAGGAGATCAACCTTCGCGACCGCGCCGAGATCGCCGCCAATGTCGCCCGGGGCGAAGTCGAGCGCCGGATCGAGGCCTCGCCGGTGCCGAAGTTCCTCGCGGGCTTCCTGCGCGATCGCTGGCAGCCGGCGATGGGGCGCGTCTACGCGGCCGCGGGCGACGACAGCGAGGCGTGGGGCGCGGCGGTGTCCACGCTCGAGGACCTCGTGTGGAGCGTGCAGCCCAAGCGCACGTCCGAGGATCGCAAGCACCTCGTCGCGCTGCTGCCGTCGCTGCTGAAACGGCTCACTGCCGGCGTACAGGGCCAATCGTGGCCGCCGGAGGTGCGCGAGTCGTTCATGTCGAACCTCGTCGAGGCGCACGCGGCGGCCGTCAAGCCGACCTACGCGCACGTCGACTCGCCGACCGCCGCGGTGGCCGAGGCAGCGAAGGTGCAGGCCGAGGTCGCCAAGGCCGCCGGCGACACGGGCGCCGCGCAGCGGGCCGAGGCGCTCGCCGACGCGATGGCGCCGGCCGAGCCCGCGCCGCCGGTCGAGGAGCCTTCGGTCGTCGAGGACCAGTACCTCGAGATCGCGCGGAGCCTCGACCGCGGCATGTGGATCGAGTTCGAGGGCGACGACGGCCAGCTCGCGTTCGCGAAGCTCGCGTGGATCTCGCCGCTGCGCGGCACCTACCTGTTCACCAATCGCCAGGGCCAGAAGGCACTGTCGATGACGGCCGAGGAGCTCGCCGAGCGGTTCCGCGCCGACCGCGCGCGTCCGGTCGAGGCCGAGCCGCTGCTCGACCGCGCGCTCACGACCGTCATGGGCCAGCTCGAGGGCCGGCTCGCGGCCGAGCCCGCTTGACCGCGGCCGCCGTTTCGCCGCCGCCGATCGGCGTCGTGATCGTCGGCGACGAGATCCTGTCGGGCAAGCGCGCCGACAAGCACCTCGCGCACGCGATCGCCACGCTCGGCGCGCGCGGCCTCGCGCTCGACTGGGCGAGCTACGCGGGCGACGATCGCGGCCGGCTCACCGGGCTCTTCCGCGACAGCTTCGCGCGCGGCGATCTCGTGTTCTCGTTCGGCGGCATCGGCGCGACGCCGGACGACCACACGCGGCAGGCGGCGGCCGCGGCGCTCGGCGTTCCGATCGAGCGCCATCCCGAGGCGCTCGCCGAGATCGAGGCGCGCTTCGGCGCCGAGGCGTATCCGCACCGCGTGCTGATGGCCGACTTCCCGCGCGGCGCGACGATCGTCCCGAATCCGTTCAACCGCATCGCCGCGTTCTCGGTGCGCGATCATCATTTCCTGCCCGGATTCCCGCAGATGGCGTGGCCGATGATGGAGTGGGTGCTCGACACGCGCTATCCGACGCTGCGCCGCGAGAAGCCGGTCGAGCGCGCGATCGCGGTATACGACGCGGGCGAGAGCCAGCTCCTGCCGCTGATGGACGAGAACGTCGCGCGGTTTCCGCGCGTGAAGCTCTTCAGCCTGCCGGCATTCCTGCCCGATGGCGGGCGGCGGCTCGAGCTCGGCGTGCGCGGACCGCAGGACGAGGCGGAGCGCGCGTTCGCGCACCTGCTCGACGGCGTGAAGGCGTCGGGATTCCGCTATGAGCCGCTGGAGTCGAAAGGGGACCGCGCATGAGCGCCGCGGGCGGCATGGACGGCAGCGGCCGGCACTACGACGAGGTGGCCGACGGCGAGACGTTCCGCCGCTCGATCACGATCACCGACGCGCACCTCGTGATCGGCGCGGGCCTGATCGGCGACTTCAACCCGCACCACGTCGACGACAACTACGCGGCGGACTCGCGCTTCGGCACGCGCATCCTGCACGGCATGCTCACCAGCGCGCTGATGGGTGGCGCGCTCGGCATGATCTTCCATGGCACCGCGATCGCACTGCTCGAGCACGCGACGCGCTTCGTCGCGCCGGTGCGCCCGGGCGACACGGTGACGACGACCTGGACGGTGGCCGGCAGGACCGACAAGCCCAAGCACGGCGGCGGCATCGTCGCGCTCAAGGTGGTCGCGACCAACCAGAAGGGCGAGACCGTCGCCGAAGGCGACGGCAAGATGTTCGTGCACGCCACGAAGGCCTGGCTCGCCGCGCGCTAGCGCGCGAGCGCCTTCACGCACTCGGCGACCAGGCCGGGCCCGCGGTAGATCAGCCCGGTGTAGAGCTGCACGAGCGCTGCGCCGCTCGCGATCTTCTCGCGGGCGTCGTCGCCCGAGAACACGCCGCCGACCCCGATCACCGGCAGCGCGCCGTCGAGCGCGCGCGTGAGTATGCGCAGCACCTCGTTGCTCCGCACGAAGACCGGACGCCCCGAGAGGCCGCCGGCCTCGTGGCCGTGCGGCAACGATGCGACGGCGTCGCGCGCGATCGTCGTGTTGGTCGCGATCGCGGCGTCGACGCGCCGCGCGACGAGCACGCGCGCGATGGCGCGGATCGCCTCGTCCGCGAGGTCGGGTGCGATCTTCACGGCGAGCGGCAGCGCGCGGCCGAGCTTCTGCACGTGGCGCTCGCGCGCGGCGACGACCTTCGTCAGCAACGCGTCGAGCGCGGCTTCCGATTGCAGGTCGCGCAGGCCCTTGGTGTTGGGCGAGCTCACGTTGATCGTCACATAGCTCGAAACGGGCGCGACCGCTTCGAGGCAGGCCAGGTAGTCCTCGGCCGAGCGAGAGGCCGGCGTATTGGCATTTTTGCCGATGTTGCAGCCGAGGATTCCGCGATAGCCCGAGGCGCGCACGTTGGAGACGAAACGCTCGACGCCGTCGTTGTTGAACCCCATCCGGTTGATCAGCGCTTCGGCCCGCGGCAGCCGGAACATGCGCGGCTTGGGATTGCCGGGCTGCGCGCGCGGCGTCACGGTGCCGGCCTCGAGGAAGCCGAAGCCGAGCGTCGCGAGACCCGCGAGGTGCGCCGCGTTCTTGTCGAGACCGGCAGCGAGGCCGATGCGGTTCGGGAACGTCAGTCCCATCACCGTGACCGGGTCCGCGGGCAGCGTCGGCGCCGCGATACGCGCCACGCCCGCCTTCACGGCCGCGTCGAGCGCGGCGAACGCGAGATCGTGCGCGCGCTCGGGATCGAGCGCGAACAGCGCCGGACGGAACAGGGGATAAAGCATCGCGAGACGACCGCGATGTTAACATCGGCGCACTCATGCGCTTCGCGCTCATCGCCTTCTTCGTCGCCGCGTTCGCGGCCGATGCGGCGTTCGCACAGCGCGTTTCCCCGTTCGAATCCCGCAAGGCGGCCGACGAGCGCCGCGGCACGCCTTATGGCGCGCGCGCCGATGTGCGCGCGTTCGCGGAGGAGGTCGCGCGCGACACGAGTCTCAAGCGCACCGAGGTCGAGCGCTGGCTCGGTGCGGCGCGCTTCCAGCCGCAAATCGTCGCGCTGATGCAGAAGCCGTTCGTCGACCCGCCCAAGTGGTTCGAGTACGCGCCGCCGTTCCTGTCGACCGAGCGCATCGCGGGCGGCGTCGCGTGGTGGAGCGCGAACGACGACGCGCTCGCGCGCGCCGAGGCGAAGTGGGGGGTGCCGCCCGAGGTCATCGTCGCGATCGTCGGCGTCGAGACCTACTACGGGCGCGTGTCGGGATCGTTCCGCGTGATCGACGCCCTCGCGACGCTCGCGTTCGACTATCCGCGCCGCGCGGCGTTCTTCCGCGGCGAGCTCAAGGAGTTCCTGCTGATGGCGCGCGAGCAGGGGATCTCGCCGCTCGCGCCGAAGGGCTCGTTCGCCGGCGCGATGGGCGTGCCGCAGTTCATGCCCGGCAGCTTCCGCCGCTTCGCGGTCGACTTCGACGGCGACACGCGCGTCGACCTGTGGGAAAGCGGCGCGGACGTCGCCGGCAGCGTTGCGAATTACCTCGCGCGCCACGACTGGCAACCGGGCGGGCCGCTGCTCGTGCCTGCCCGCGTGGCACCCGACAAGCTCGACACCGTGATGCGCCGGCTCGACGGCGGCATCAGCGAGCGCCGGCCGCTCGACGCCTGGGCGTCCGACGGGGTCGAGCCCGCGCTCGCGATGGAGCCGATCGACGAGCCGGTCGGCGTGCTCATGCTGGAGGGAGCCGACGGCGGCATGAGCTTGTGGATCGCGTGCCCGAACTTCTACGTGATCACGCGCTACAACCGCAGCCGCCTGTACGCGTCGGCGGTCACGTTCCTCGCGCAGGCGATCCGCGCCGCGCGCTAGCGCTTCAGCGAAGCTTCGAGCGCACGTAGGCCACGAGCGCTTGGGTCGACGCATCGGCACCCGCGAGGTCGCCCGTGCCGGCGAGCGCGGCGCCGATCGGGCCGGCGAGGATCTTGCCGAGCTCGACGCCGAACTGGTCGAACGGGTTGATGCCCCACAGGATTCCCTCGACGAACGTGCGGTGCTCGTAAAGCGCCAGCAGCGCGCCGAGCGTGTGCGCGTCGAGGGCGGGCGTCACGAGCGTCGTGGACGGGCGGTCGCCGGGCGACGCGCGCGCGGCCTCCGCGGTCGCCCGCCCGAACGCGAGCGCCTGCGCTTGCGCGAGCGCATTCGCAACGAGCAGCGCGTGACGATCGCGATCGCCGCGCACCGGCGCCGCGGGCACGATGAACTCGACCGGCACGACGTCGGTGCCCTGGTGCAGCCACTGGAAGAACGCGTGCTGGCCGTCGGTGCCGATGCCGCCCCACAGCGCCGGCGCGGTGCGACCGTCGACCGGCGAGCCGTCGCGCGTGACCCGCTTGCCGTTGCTCTCGAGCGAGAGCTGCTGCAGGTAGGTCGGGAGCAGCGCGAGCGCCTGGGCGTACGGCACGACGACGCGCTGCCGGTAGCCGAGCGCGCTCGCATTCCACAGGCCGCAAAGCGCGAGCACGACCGGCAGGTTGCGCTCGAACGGGGTCGTCGCGAAATGGCGATCCATCGCATGCGCGCCGGCGAGCAATGCCGCATGCACGTCGTTGCCGAGGGCCGCGGCGATCGTGACGCCGACCGACGACCACAGCGAGAAGCGCCCGCCGACACCTTCCGGGAACGGCAGCGTCGATGCATCGGAAACGCCGAATGCGCGCGCCGCCTCCGGGTTCGCGGTCGCCGCGACGAAGTGCGTGCCGGAGTCACTGCCGCGCGGCAGTCCGGCGGCGAGCCACGCGCGCGCCGCGTTCGCGTTGGCGAGCGTCTCCTGCGTGGTGAAGCTCTTCGAGGCGATCACGAACAGCGTCGTCGCCGGATCGAGCGGCGCGAGCGCGCGGTCGAGCGCGGCCGGATCGACGTTCGCGACGAACGACACCCCAAGCGCGCGATCGTCACCGGGGAAGCCGAGCGCGTCGACGACCAGCCGCGGGCCGAGGTCCGACCCGCCGATGCCGAGATGCACGACGTTCCGGATCGGCTTGCCGGTCGCGCCAAGTCTTTGCCCGCGACCCAGCGCCTCGGCCAGCGTCGCCACGCGCCGGCGCGACTCGCGCCCCTCCGCGTTCGCG
>DATBSV010000111.1:0-2692 GCA_036559685.1 Casimicrobiaceae bacterium | reverse complement strand
CCGTCGTCAATTCCTCACGCGCACGACCGCCCTCACGGGCTCGGCGATGGCCGGCGCCTTCGGCCGGCTCGGCATCGAGTCGGCCAGCGCGCAGACCGTCAACGACTACAAGGCGCTGGTCTGCCTGTTCAAGTTCGGCGGCGCCGACAGCAACAACATGATCGCGCCGGACACGGACTACGCGCAGTACGGGCTGGTCCGCACGCCGGCGTCGCAGGTCGCGCTGACGCAGGCCGAGATCCTCAAGTTCACCGCGGCGCGCCAGGGCGGCAAGTCGTTCGGGTTCCACCCGAACCTCGCGCTGCTGAAGGATCTCTACGACCAGGGCAAGCTCGCGGTCGTCGCCAACGCCGGCACGCTGCTCGCGCCGATCACGATGACGCAATACAAGGCGGGCACGATGCGGCCGCCGAACCTGTTCTCGCACTCGGACCAGCAGATGCTCTGGCAGGGCCTCCTGCCGGGCGACATCGTGCGCAGCGGCTGGGGCGGACGGCTCGCCGACAAGCTCGCCGCGCAGAACGTGGGGCAGAAGATCCCGACGATGGTGTCGGTGTCGGTCACGCAGATCTTCAACTCGGGCCGCAGCACGGTGCCGTTCGTGGTGCCGACGAGCGGCGGGGTGCTGCTGTCCGGGCAGGGCGCGGACGCGGTCAGCACGGCGCGTTACAACGCGCTGAAGACGCTGCTGGGCACCGGCGGCGGACACCAGCTGTTCGACGGCGCGGCGGAGATCCTGAACGACTCGCTGGTCGCGGCCGAGTCGGCGAACCCGTACCTGACCCCGGCGCTGCCGCAGATCATCACCGACGCGTTCACGATCAACGGCACGCTCGTCAACACCGGCCTCGCGAACCAGTTCAAGCAGGTCGCGCGCCTGATCGAAGCGCGCGCGGCGCTCGGCGTCAAGCGACAGTTCTTCATGGTGAACATCGGCGGCTGGGACACGCACTCGAACATCCTGACCGCCCAGAACAATCTGTTCGGACAGGTGAACACGGCGATGCGCGGGTTCTACAACTACACGGTCAACGCCGGGATCGCAAACAACGTCACGACCTTCACGATGTCGGACTTCAACCGCACGTTCATCGGCAACCAGTCGATCGGCACCGACCACGCGTACGGCGGCAACTACATGGTGATGGGCGGCGCGGTCAAGGGCGGCGACATGTACGGCACGTACCCGACGCTCGTGCTCAAGGGCCCGGACGACACCGGCAGCAACGGCGCGTGGCTTCCCACGACGTCGGTGGACCAGATCGGCAACACGCTCGCGAGCTGGTTCGGCATGCCGTCGGCCGACATCGATTACGCGTTCCCGAATCTCGCGAACTGGTCGGCGGGCCAGCGCAACCTCGGGTTCATCTAAGGCGTTTCCCGCGGTCCTGCGCTTTCGAGCCCTCCCGGCCTAGCACCCCCCTGCAACCGCCGGCGCAGGACCGCACTTCATCGACGACGAACGGCCGGGATCTCCGGCCGTCGTCGTTTCAGCGCGGCCCCGCGACCAGCGTCGCCGCGGCCGCCGCGAGCGACGCCGGCACGACCGGCTTGGGCAGCAGCAGGAAGCCCGCCGCGCGCACCTCGCGCGCGGCGCTCGCCCCGGTGTCGCCGCTGACGACGAGCGCCGGCACGCGCTCGCCCAGCTCGTCGCGCAGGCGCGCGATCGCGGCGAGGCCGCTCGCGCCCGCGCCGAGCCTTAAGTCCGCGACGATCAGGTCGGGATAGCGCTCGACCGCGCCGAGCGCCTCGAGCACCGCGTCGGCATGCGCCCCGCCGGCGATCTCGGCGCCGAGCGTCGAGAACAGCGCGCGCACGCCTTCGACGGCCGCCGGGTCGTCGTCGATCACCGCGATGCAGGCGCCGGAAAGCGATACCGCCGCCGACGCGCGATGCGGTCGCAGCGGCGCGGCGTCGGCGGCACGGGGGGCCACGATGGCGAAGCGCGAGCCGTGCCCCGGCTCGCTCGCGAGCGTTAGCCGATGGTCGAGCAGCGCGGCGAATCGCCGCACGATCGCCAGGCCGAGCCCCATGCCGACCACACGCGGCTGGTCGTCGCGGCGCGGCACCTGGAAGAATTCGTCGAACACGCGCTCGCGGTGCTCGGGGGCGATGCCCACGCCGCTGTCGACGACCTCGATCGCGACGCGCGAACCGCGCCGGCGCGCGCCGACGACGACGCCGCCGCGAGGCGTGTAGCGCAGCGCGTTCGCGCAGAGGTTGCGCAGCATGCGCTCGAGGAGCTGCGCGTCCGACTCGACCGCGAGCCGCGTCGGAACGAACGCGAGCGAGAGGCCGCGCGACGCCGCCTCGACGCCGAACTCGTGGGCGAGCTTGTCGAACAGCGGCGCGAGCGGCACGCGCTCGCGTCGCGGCTCGAGCGCGCCGGCTTCGAGCCGGGACAGGTCGATCAGCTGCGCGAACTGCGCCTCGAGGCCGCCGAGCGCGCCGCGCACGCTCGCGACCAGCGGTCTGAGCTCGTCGTCGCGCACGCGCTTCGCGAGCGCGGCGACGAACAGCCCGAGCGCGTGCAGAGGCTGGCGCAGGTCGTGGCTCGCGGCGGCGAGCAGCTGGCTCTTGCCGCGGTTCGCCGCCTCGGCCGCGGCGCGCGCCTCGACGGCGGCGCGCGTGCGCGCCTTGAGCTCGGCGATGAGGTCGGTGTTGCGGTGGCGCGTGGCGAGCGCGTCGGTCA
>DATBSV010000110.1:0-5561 GCA_036559685.1 Casimicrobiaceae bacterium | reverse complement strand
CGATGCTTCGCTCCGCCCGCACGGGCGGATGCTCGACCGCGTGGACGAGCGCGGTCACCATCTGGCCGAGCGTCACGAAGCCGAGTCGCCGCGCCGCGTCGCGCGTCCACGGCAGCCACTCGAGCAGCTTGAGCATCGGCAGGAGGACCGTCGGCCATCGATGGCCGGGCCCCAGCACGTACCAGGGCCGCACGATCGTCGCCGTCAACCCCGATTGAGCGATGGCCTCCTCGCCGCGCGAGCGCGCGTCCACGTACGCGCGCATGACCGGCGCCGGGTGCGCGACGCTCACGTAGACCAGGTGTGCGATGCCTGCTGCTCGCGCGGCGGCGACGCTTGCCTTGATCGACGCGAGGTCGACGCGCTCGAACTCGGCGGCCTTCGAGGGGCTCGGGTGCGGCGTCCCGACCAGGTGAACGAGCGTGCCGTCGTCGACGGCAGCGGCCGCGATCGACGTCGCGACGAGCGCATCGCCGTCGACGGCCTGGGCGCCGGCCGGTACGCGCGATCGAGATTCCGGGCGGCACAGTACGCGTACGCGGTGGCCGCGCGCGACCAGCGCCTCGACGAGCGGCCGGCCGACGTAACCGGTCCCGCCGGTGACGAGCACGTCGCGCGGGATCGGGGAGGTGAGCATTCGTACGAGCGTCGGTTCCTGCGACAATGCGCATCCTGCATAAGACGTGACGACCGTGCAAGCTTCCGCGCTGACCGCCGCGTATGCCTCGCGCCTCGCCCGCGTCGCGCTGGGCAACGTCGTCACCGAGTACCCCACCAAGCAGGACCATGTGCTCGAGGCCGCGACCGACGCGCAGACGTCGCGTGCATTGCATCCGGCGTTCTACGGAAGCTTCGACTGGCACTCGTGCGTGCACATGCACTGGTCGCTCGCGCGCCTGCGTAGGTTGTTTCCCGCGCTGCCGGAGCGTGCGGCGATCGACCGAGTGTTCGACGCGCATCTCAGCGCGGCGACGATTGCGGCGGAGCTTGGCTACCTCGCGCGGCCCGCGTCCGGCTCGTTCGAGCGCCCGTACGGCTGGGCATGGCTGCTCGAGCTCGCACGCGAGCTCGGCGCCGACGACGATCCCGACGCCGATCGCTGGTCGCAGGCCTTGGCACCGCTCGCGCAGGCATTCGCGCAACGGTTCCGCGACTGGCTGCCGCGCGCCGACTACCCGATTCGCTACGGCATGCATGCGAACGGCGCGTTCGCGCTCGCGTTCGCGATCGACTACGCGCGTGCGGCCGGCGACGGCCCGCTCGAGCGCGCATGCACAACGCGCGCGCTCGCTTGGTTCGGAGACGATCGCGACGCGCCGGCGGACTGGGAGCCGTCCGGCGCCGATTTCCTGTCGCCGTCGCTCGTGGAGGCCGACCTGATGCGCCGCGTGTTGCCGCACGACCGCTTCGGCGCCTGGCTCGACGCCTTCCTGCCGGGCCTCGCGCGCGCAGAGCCCGCGTCGCTCTTCACGCCTGCGCGCGTGAGCGACCGCGCCGATCCGCACATCGTTCACCTCGACGGACTCAACCTGTCGCGCGCGTGGTCGATGACAGGCATCGCGAACGCGCTGCCGCCCGCCGACCCGCGCGTCGTCGCGCTCGGAAAAGCCGCGAAGCGCCACGTCGACGCCGGTCTCGCCGGCCTCGACAGCGGCGACTACATGGGTGCGCACTGGCTCGCGAGCTTCGCGGTGCTCGCGCTCTCCGAGCAATAGGCCCTAGAATCGCCGGCATGACGGAATCGGCTCTGCTGTTCGCGTTGTCGGTCGCGGCGCTCGCCGTAGGCACCGTCGCAGTGATCCTGCTGATCGTGGCGCTCGGAAGGCTCGGAACGCTCGGGCAGGCGCGCCAGGCGCTCGACCAGCGCATCGAGGGCGTGGGCAAGGACCTCGCGGTGCTTCGCGCGCAGGGCGTGGACCTCGAGCGCGACCTCAAGCAGGATTTCGCGATCGCCCGTGACGAGCAGTCCCAGGCTGCCTTGCGGCTGCGCGGCGAGGTGTCCGAGCTCGCGCAGCGCAACGACCTGAAGCTCGACTCGATTCGGCAGAACGTCGAGCAGCGCCTCGACAAGCTGCGCGACGAGAACGCTGCGAAGCTCGAGCAGATGCGGGTCACCGTCGACGAGAAGCTGCAGACGACACTCGAGGCGCGGCTCGGCGCGTCGTTCAAGCAGGTCTCCGACCGGCTGGAGCAGGTGCACAAGGGGTTGGGCGAAATGCAGACCCTCGCCACGGGGGTGGGCGACCTCAAGCGCGTGCTCACCAACGTCAAGTCGCGCGGGACCTGGGGTGAAGTACAGCTGGGCGCGCTGCTCGCCGACCTCCTCACGCCGGCGCAGTACGCGCAGAACGTCGTGACGCGACCCGGAAGCAAGGAGCGCGTCGAGTACGCCGTGAAGTTCCCGGGGCGCGGAGACGATGGCGCGCCGTGCTGGCTGCCGATCGACGCGAAGTTCCCGCTCGAGGACTGGCAGCGCCTGCAGGAGGCCGTCGAGCGCGCCGACGCCACGGCCGTCGACGCGAGCCGCCGTGCCCTCGACGCGTTCTTCAAGTTGCAGGCGAAGGCCATCCGCGACAAGTACATCGAGTCGCCGCACACCACCGACTTCGCGATCCTGTTCGTGCCGGCCGAAGGCCTGTTCGCCGAAGCGGTGTCCCGTCCCGGTCTCGCCGACGCGCTCCAGCGCGACTACCGGGTCACGCTGGCCGGACCGACGACGCTCTCGGCGATGCTGAACAGCCTGCAGCTCGGCTTCCGCACGCTCGCGATCGAGAAGCGGTCGACCGAGGTGTGGCGCGTCCTGGGCGCGGTCAAGACCGAGTTCGGCCGCTTCGGGGAAATTCTCGCGAAGACACGCGAGAGGCTCGACGCGGTAGGCAAGACGCTCGAGGACGCCGGCCGGAAGAGCACGACGATCGCGCGGAAGCTCCGCGACGTCGAGGCCCTTCCCGAAGCCGAAGCCGACCGGCTGCTCACCGGCGAAGGCGGCGCGCTCATCGACGTGGACCCCGCTCTCGACGACCGCGACGACGGATCGGATCCCGAGAAGTAGCCGATGCTCGACGCGCTGAAGCGCTGGCGCCACCAACGCGTGCTCGAGCGCGCCGCGCTTCCCGACGCGCTGTGGAACGAGGCCGTTTCCTCGCTGCCGTTCCTCGCGCAGTACGCCGGTGAGGAGCTCGCGCGGTTGCGCGATCTGTGCGTGCTGTTCCTCGACCGCAAGTCGATAGTCGGCGCCGGCGGCCACGACGTGACGCCGCTGCAGCGGGTGGTCATCGCGATCCAGGCGTGCGTGCTCGTCCTCGAGCTTTCGCTCGACTGGTACGACGGGTTCGAGAGCGTCGTCGTCTATCCGGACCAATTCGTGCCGGACTGGACCTGGGAGGACGAGGCGGGTGTGGTTCACACCAACGACGGCCCGCTCGCCGGCGAGGCGATGCCCGGGGGGCCGGTCACCTTGTCCTGGCCCGACGTCGAGGCGTCGGCCGATTTCGAGACCGCCGGCATGAACCTCGTGATCCACGAGTTCGCGCACAAGCTCGACATGCGCGACGGCGATGCCAACGGCTCTCCGCCGCTCGATCCGCCGCTGCAAGCGCGCACCTGGAAGGCGACGCTCGGCGCGGCCTTCGACGATTTCAGCGCGCGCGTCGACCGCGACGAGGACACCGCGATCGATCCGTACGCGGCCGACAGCCCGGCCGAATTCTTCGCGGTGCTTTCGGAGGTGTTCTTTGCATCGCCGGCGACGCTCGTCGCCGAGTACCCGGCGGTCTACCGGCAACTGGCGACGTTCTACCGGCAGGATCCTGCGGCGCGCACCTGAAGCGTCACCGCCGCCAGTCGGCCAGGTCCCAGCCCAGCAGCCGCTCGAGCTCCCGGATGTCGGCGTCGTAGGCCTCGACGAGGCGCGCGCGGTCGGCGGGCGCAAGCGGCACGATGTAGTTGCCCTCGTTGGCCGACGCCGGATCGAGGCGAAGCGGCTCGAGCCCGAGGAACTCGAGCACGGTGGCGATGGTCGTCGCGAAATCCTCGCGCAACCGATCGCTACGCAATACCAGGACCTGTTCGCGCGGAAACATACCGAAGAGCTTCGTCAGCTGCCGCGCGTAGAAGCCGCGCGATGCGTAGGAGTAGCGGAGTCGGTCGAGCGGCGGGGCCGTGGCGAGTCGCGCGCCCTCGGCATCGAGCGCCTGGGCGAAAGGCATGGGCTCCTGGCCGAGGCTGCGGACCATGTTCCAGTGCGAGTAGGCACGCTCGGCAGGGTCGCGCAGCAGCACGATCCAGCGCATCGAAGGGTTGTAGGCGTGCAACCGCTCCGTCGCGGAGGGCCACCATAGGTACGAGGGCGTCGAGTCGCAGCGCAGCCCGTCGCCGGGCACATTCCGCCAGAACGAGTGGTAGGCCAGGTAGTTCGGCGCCTGCGCGAAATTCAGGTCGTTGTCGAACCAGTGCAACTCCTTGCGTCGGGTCATGCGCATCGCCGGATGGCGGCGCAGCACACTGTCCAGGGCCGTCGTGCCGCCCTTCTGGACGCCGCCGATGACGACGCCGACGCGCGGATGCGACCCGACGCTCACGCGCTCTTCGCGTCGCTCACTTTCGCCACGCGGCCAGGTCCCAGCCAAGCAGCTTCTCGAGCTCGCGGACATCGTCGGCGTAGCGCGCGACAAGCCACGCCCGAGCCTCGGCCGGCAACGGCGCGTCGTACTCGCCTTCGTGCGCATTGCGCGCCTCGATCCGCCCGTGAGGCTCGAGGCCGAGGAAGTCGAGCACCTCGTCGATGACCGCCGGGAAGTCGCCGCGCAGCCGGTCGCTGAGAAGCACCAGGACCTGCTCGCGCGGGAAGCTGGCGAACAATCGGTTGAGCTGCTGCGCGTAGAAGCCGCGCGACAGGTACGAATGGCGACGCTGCATCGTGCCCGATCGCGCCGACAGGCGTTCGGACTCGGCCTTCAACGCCTCGTCGAACCCAAGCGGCTCGTTGCCGCGGCTGCGTTGCATGTTCCAGTGCGAATACGCGCGCTCGGCCGGATCGCGCAACAGCACGATCCACCGCATCGCCGGGTTGTAGGTGTGGATGCGCTGCACGGCGCTCGGCCACCAGACGTACGACGGCGTCGAATCGCAGCAGATTCCCGTCGCCAGCTGGTCGCCCCACAGGGCGTGGTACTCGGCGACGTCGCGCGGCTGCGGGTGGAAGTTCTCCTCGATGTCGAACCAGTGCGGCTCCTTCTCCGAGCCCATGCGCATCGCCGGGTGCTTGCGCAGCACGAGGTCGAGCGCGGTCGTGCCACCTTTTTGCACGCCGCCGATCACGACGTCGACGCGCGGATCGAGCAACGAGGCGCTCATGCGCTTTCCGCGGCGGCGCGCGCCGGGAGCGGGAAGAGCACGTCGAACGCCACCGAGCCGCCGGATGGCTGCACGAGCCGCACGTGGCGGCGCTCGAGCTCGCGCGCGTGGCGCACGCCGCAGCTGTGCGCGATCATGTCGATCTCCTTGTTCATGTTGTTCGCGTAGTTGGCGACCCGCAGGTACTTCTCCTCGACGACCAGGCC
>DATBSV010000109.1:0-3975 GCA_036559685.1 Casimicrobiaceae bacterium | reverse complement strand
GTGCTCGAGTACTTGCGCAAGACCGAAATCGTCGGCGCGAACGGCCAACGGGTTCGCCTGCTCGACTCGATCGACGTGATCACCGGCGTGTCGGGAGGCAGCTTCACCGCGCTGGCCTACGGCCTGTACGGTGAGAAGCTGTTCGACGACTACGAGCAGCGCTTCCTGAAGCGAAACGTCCAGGGCGAGCTCATTTCACGCGCCCTAAGTCCGCGATACTGGGGCGACCTCATGTCGGAAGGCTGGGGGCGGTCGGAGCTCGCGTCGCAGTTGTACGACGAGATCCTGTTCAACGGCGCCACCTTCGGCGACCTCAACAAAGGAAAGGGCCCGTACATCCTGGCCTCCGCCACGGACATCTCGACCGGCTCGCGCTTCGTCTTCCAGCAGGGCGTGTTCGACATCATCTGCTCGGACCTCAATGCGGTGCGACTGTCCCGCGCCGCCGCGGCGTCCTCGGCCGTGCCTGTGGTGCTGTCGCCGATCACGATCAAGAATTACGGCGGCACGTGCAACTGGACGCCGCCCGCCTGGACGAAGGCGTTCCTCGACAGCGACAACCCGCCCCGCCCCGCCGCACGTGCGATTCGATCGATCAGGAACGCGCAAGCCTTCGGTGACGGCGCCCGTCGGCCCTACATCCATCTCGTGGACGGCGGCGTCTCCGACAACCTGGGGATGCGCGCCGTGCTCGATACGCTGGAGGCGATCCAGGCGCTGAACGAGGCCGGCTTGCCGACGCCCCTGGACAGCGCGAAAAGGATCATCGTCTTCGTCGTGAACTCGCTTTCCTCGCCGCCGACGAACTGGGACGAGTCGTACAGCCCCCCGGGCACCACCGACATCCTGCTCAAGTCCGCGGGCACGCCGATCGACGCGTTCTCGTACGAGACGATCGAATCGGTGAAGGACACGGCGGCGCGCTGGGCCAC
Organism: Casimicrobiaceae bacterium; assembly: GCA_036559685.1. GTDB lineage: Bacteria > Pseudomonadota > Gammaproteobacteria > Burkholderiales > Casimicrobiaceae > VBCG01. The sequence continues at coordinate 3,043 of DATBSV010000109.1, read as the reverse complement.
GCTGCGACTTATCCGCAACTCGGCCGCCTTCGCCGCCAACAAGGATCCCGCAGTGGCAGCCGCCTTGCGCGTTCCGGCGGCCGAGATCTACGCCATCGACGTCTCGTTCGCGGCGCTGAAGGACAGGAACGAGCTCGACTTCCTGAACCGCCAGCCGACGACGTTCGTGCTCGAGCCCGAGGCCGTCGATCGCCTGCGCGCCGCGGCCGGGACGATCATCCGGGACTCGCCCGAGTTCAAGCGCGTGCTGAAGGATATCGGCGCGCGGATCGTGGAATGAACGATCAGAGTCGCCGCCGCATGCGCGGATCGAGCGTGTCGCGCAGCCCGTCGCCGAGCAGGTTGACGGACAGGATCGTGAGCGCGAGCACGATCCCCGGATAGAGGATCGTGTGCGGGTAGACGCGGAACAGCGTGCGTCCCTCGGCCATGATGTTGCCCCAGGTCGGCGTCTCGGGCGGAATGCCGACGCCGAGGAACGACAGGATCGCCTCGATCAGGATCGCGGACGCCGCGATGTAGGTCGCCTGAACGATCAGCGGCGGCACGGTATTCGGCAGGATGTGGCGGAGCACCAGCGTCGGACCGGGCGTGCCCGCCGCGACCGCAGCCTCGACGTACGGCTCCTCGCGCACCGAGAGCACTACGGAGCGCACGAGCCGGACGACGCGCGGCACCTCGGGCACGACGATCGCGATGACCACCGCCGCGAGACTCGCCGACGACAGCGACACGACCGCGATCGCAAGCAGGATCGCGGGGATCGCCATCAATCCGTCCATGAAGCGCATAACGATGCCGTCGAGCCAGCGCACGTACCCCGCGGTGAGGCCGATGCCGAGGCCGATCGCGACGCTCAACAGCGCGACCAGCGCGCCGACCGCGAGCGACGTACGCGCGCCGTACACGACGCGCGTGTAGACATCGCGGCCGAGCGAGTCGGTGCCGAGCCAGTGGCGCACCTCGGTCTTCGTTCCGTCGTCCGCGCGCACCGTGGCGACGGCCCCGGGCGTCTTGTTGCGGTACGCCGGGTTGATCGCGGCGGGGTCGAACGATGTCAGCAGCGGCGCGGCGATGCCCGCCAGCGCGATCAGGCCCAGGATCGCGATGCCTGCGACGACGGTCGGCGTGCGCAGCAGGCGCGCGAACGCACCGACCGCCGCCCTTCGCGGGATCGTCGGCTCGCCTTCCAGCAAGGCGGCGACGTCGCTCAATACCGGATCCTCGGATCGAGGAACGTGTAGGCGACGTCGACGAGCAGGTTGAGCAGCACGTAGACGAACGAGAAAAGCAGGATCACGGCCTGCACGGTCGGGTAGTCGCGCGCGAGCACCGCGTCGACGGTCAGACGCCCGAGCCCCGGGATGCTGTAGACGCTCTCGGTCACGACGACGCCGCCGATCAGCAGCGCGACGCCGATGCCGATGACCGTGACGATCGGCACCGCCGCATTGCGCAGCGCGTGGCGCATCAGCACGGTCGATCGCGGCAGGCCTTTCGCGCGCGCCGTGCGGATGTAGTCCTCGCCGAGCACCTCGAGCACGCTCGTGCGCGTGATGCGCGCGATCAGCGCGATGTAGATGACCGACAGCGTGATCGACGGAAGGATCAGGCGCTGCAGGAACCCCCAGAAGCCGTCCCGCAACGGCTGGTAGCCCTGCACCGGCAGCCACGCGAGCTCGATCGCGAACAGGTAGATCAGCACGTAGCCGATCACGAACACCGGCACCGAGAAGCCCAGCACCGAGAACCCCATCACGACGCGGTCGACCCAGGTGCCCTGCTTGTAGGCGGCCACGACGCCGAGCGGCACCGCGATCACGATCGACAGGATCATCGTGAGCGTCGCGAGCGCCAGCGTGGGCTCGATGCGGTCGGCGACGAGCGACGCGACCGTCTTCTTGAAAAAGAACGACTCGCCGAAGTCGCCGCGCAGCAGGTTGCCGATCCAGATCGCGAACTGCTCGACGATGGGCCGGTCGAGGCCGAGCTTCTCGCGGATGCCGGCGACGTCGGCCGAGGTCGCGGCGGCGCCCGCGATGATCGACGCCGGGTCGCCCGGCGTCATGCGCAGCATCGAGAACACCAGCACCGCGACGATCGCCATCACGGGGATCGTCGCGAGCAGGCGGCGGGCGAGGAACCCCAGCATCGGCGAGGCCCTTGTGGGTCAGGCTTCAGCCTGACCCACAAGCGGTGCTACCCCTTCGTCACGTTCCAGAACACCGTGACCGGCGCGGTGACGACGCCGTTCACATTCCTGCGCATCGCGGCGGGCTGGTACCACTGCCCGAGGTAGATGTGGCTCGGGTTCTCCGCCCAGCGCAGCTGCACCTGCTCGGCGATGGCCTTCTGCTTCGCCGGATCGGTCTCGCGCGCGAACTGGTCGCGCAGCTTCTCCATCTCGACGTCGCACGGCCAGCCGAACAGCGCCTTGTCGCAGCTCGAGTTCAGGAACGCGGTCATCACCGGGTTCAGCACGTCGGCCGACACCCACGAGGTCAGGAACGCGTGCCATCCGCCCTGCGTCGGCGGCTCCTTCTTCGCCCGGCGCGCGACGACGCTCTGCCAGTCCATCGACTGCATGTCGACCTTGAAGCCGGCGCGCTCCATCAGGCTCTTCGCGACCGGAGCGAGGTTGGTCAGCACCTGCAGGTCGGTCGAGTGCATCAGCAGGATCGGCGTGCCGTCGTAGCCCGCTTCCTGCAGCAGCGCGCGCGCCTTGACGAAGTTCGACTCGAGCAGGCCTTCGGTGCCTTTCGACGTCTCGAGCGGCGTGCCGCAGATGAACATCGCCTTGCAGGTCTTGTAGTACTTCGGGTCGCCGATCACCGCCTTCAGGAAGTCCTCCTGGTTGAACGCGTAGAGCAGCGCCTGCTTGACCTTCGGGTTGTCGAACGGTTTCGCGGACGAGTTGAAGCGGAACGAGTACTGGTTGCCGAGCGGGTTGGTGTCGAGGACCTTGAGGTTCGCGTCCTTCACCATCACGGGCAACAGGTCGTGCGCCGGCTGCTCGATGAAGTCGATCTCGCCGGCGATGAGC
>DATBSV010000108.1:0-3597 GCA_036559685.1 Casimicrobiaceae bacterium | reverse complement strand
AACAGCCGCTCCATGTCGGCGATCGCCTGCCGGATCTCGCGGTAGATGACGCCGAGGAAGTTGAGCGGGATGTAGAGCTGGATCATGAACGCGTTGACCAGCACGAGGTCGCCGACGGTCATCGTCCCGTCGACGACGCCGACGGTCGCGCGCCACATGATGAGCGTCACCGCGATCGCGATGATCGCGCTCTGCCCGACGTTGAGGAGGGAAAGCGATGTCTGGCTGACCACCGCGGCCTTCTCCCAGCGCTGCATGCTCTCGTCGTACCGGCGCGCCTCCCAGTCCTCGTTGCCGAAATACTTGACCGTCTCGTAGTTGATCAGGCTGTCGATCGCGCGCGTGTTGGCCCGGCTGTCCAGCTCGTTGGCCGTCCGCCGGAAATGCGTGCGCCATTCGGTGATCGCGATGGTGAACACGATGTAGAGCGCGAGCGCGCCGCCGGTGATCGCGATGAACGACCAGTCGTAGCGTGCGACCAGGATCCCCATCACGAGCGCGACCTCGACAAGAGTCGGGAGGATCGAGAACAGCGCGTAGCTGATCAGCGTCGAGATGCCGCGCTGGCCGCGCTCGACGTCGCGCGTGAGGCCGCCGGTCTGCCGCGCCAGGTGGAAGCGCAGCGACAGCGCGTGCAGGTGGCGGAAGACGCGGAGCGCGATCGCGCGCACCGCGCGCTGCGTCACCTTCGCGAACAGGTACTCGCGCAGCTCGGTGAACAGCGTCGTCGACAGCCGCAGGATTCCGTAGGCAGCGAGCAGCGCGAACGGGATCGCCAGGAGCGCGCGCTCGCGGTCGAGCCCGTCGACGATTTCCTTGAGGATCAGCGGAACGCCGACGTTGGCGACCTTCGCCGCGACGAGGCACACGAGCGCCGCCACGACGCGCCAGCGCCATTCCCATAGGTAAGGCAGGAGCGTCCGGATCGTCGGCAACGCGCCGCGCTGCGTGCGCGGGACGCCCGGGTCCGCGGGCAGCGGGAGCGAACCTGAGCGTGCGCCGCGCATCGGGCGAGTCTAGCAGGCGCGCGATCCGAGAGTTACGCTCGCGGCATGCGAGTGCATCACGCGATCGGATGCGCGCTCGTCGTCCTCGGTGCGAACCCTTGCGCCGGCGCCGACGTCGAGGTCGGCTGCGCGGTCGCCGCCACGACGCCGGAGACCTACCACCTCGCGTTCGCGCGCGGCTGCATCGCGCGGCGCGATTTCGCGCGTCCGGCCGAGGCCTCGGACGCGTCGCGCGCGGTCAAGGGCGATGCGGTCAAGCTGCCTCCCGTCGAGGTGTTCGGCACCGCGGAACCCGAGCTCTTGTCGCCGCCGACGCTGGAAGCGCGCTTCGCCGCAGCGCTCGTCCGCGGCAATCCCGAGGTCGCCGGCGGCAAGATCCGGCACGGCGCGTACCACGCGCTCGGCATGTACTGGGGCAGCGACCCGCTGACGTTCCTGTACTACAACCTGCGCTACGGCCTCGGCGAGTGACGCTCAGCGCCTGGACGGCGGCCCGCGCCACCATTCGTTGCCGCCGTAGCCCAGCATCCCCATCGCGACGCGCACGATCCCGTAGGCGATCCAGCACGCGGCCTTCGACACGATCGAGCGAGAGCGCCAGCGCTCGGCCTCGATCGGCCGCGCGCCGGCCGCGATCATGCGCATGAGCTCGCCGCGCAGCGTGTCCGCGAACGCGGCATCGCGCACGAACACGTTCGCCTCCCGCGACATCAGGAGCGAATACGGGTCGATGTTCGACGAGCCGACGGTCGCCCAGCGGTCGTCGATCACGGCGACCTTCGCGTGCAGGAAGCTCAGGTGGTACTCCTGGATCGCAATGCCGGCGCCGAAGAACTGCCCGTAGAGCGCGCGGCTCGCGTAGTGCAGCAGCTTGTACTCGACCTTCGCCTGCAGCAGCAGCGTGACGGTGACGCCGCGCTCGCGCGCCTCGATCAGCGCGCGCCGGAAGCGAATGCCCGGGAAGAAGTACGCGTTGGCGAGCAGGATGTCGCGCCGCGCGGTGCGGATGCCCGCCAGGTAGGCGCGCTCGATGTCGCGGCGGTGCCGCAGGTTGTCGCGGATCGTGAACTTGGCGGTCTGCTTGCCGACCGGCGCGATCGGCACCTCGTCGGGAAACAGCGGAACGTCGCTCGACTGGAACTGCACCAGCTCGTTCAGCGCCCAGAGCCGCTGCATCGTCGCGACGATCCCCGCGACGATCGGCCCGCGCAGGCGCATCGCGAAGTCGACGCGCGGCGGCCGGTGGCCGGGCGTGTTCATGTCGTCGATCAGGTTGATGCCGCCGACGAACGCGACGTCGCCGTCGACGTGGCAGATCTTGCGGTGCAGGCGCCGCAGGCGGTGCGAGCGGAAGTGCCAGGGCTGCACCTCGGGCCGGTACTTGAGCAGCTTGACGCCGCCGTACACGAGCACATCCTCGAGGCGCTCGGTCAGGTAGTGCTTGGCGCCCCACCCGTCGACCAGCACGCGCACGACGACGCCGCGCGCGGCCGCGCGCACCAGCGCGTCGGCGACCTGCCTGCCTGCGACGTCGTCGGCGAAGATGTAGGTCTCGAGCCACACTTCGCGCGCCGCGACGTCGATCGCCGCGCACAACGCCGGGAAATACGCCTTCCCGCCGGACAGGAGGACGAGCTCGTTGCCGGGTGTGAAGCGGTTCATCGCGACGCTAGGGCCTGTCAGCGCTACCGGGGCACTCGCGCCCATGTCGCGCTGGCCGCAGGGCTAGGCGCGAATGAGGCCATGTGCTTCCAGCACATAACGATTGAGCAACAACGCCCTGCGGCCAGCGCGGCATGGGCCCTCCGGGTGATCTGAAGCAAACGGCCGCCATCGTCGTTGCACATCCTCGCCGTAGTAGGACTACGGCTTGCGGTGTGCGCCTCGATGGCGGCCGTTTCATGAGTCACGCGAGCGTCCCGGTAGCGCTGACAGGCCCTAGGACCGCCGCCGGCTCGCGAGCTCGAAAGTCGCGGCGAGCGCCGCGTGGTCGGACAGCCGGCGTCCGGGATACGCGTAGTGGACGCGCGCGTCGATCACGTCGAGGCCGCGCGAGTAGATGCGGTCGAGCCGGAACAGCGGCATCACCGACGGGAACGTGCGCGCGGAACGTCCCTTGACCGCCTCGAACACCTCGGTCACGGCGAGCTGGTCGACGAGCTGCCGGTTCGCGCGGTGGCGCCAGTCGTTGAAGTCGCCGGCGATCACCAACGGAGCCGTGCGCGGCACCGTCTTGCGGATGCGTTCGCACAGCGCGCGCACCTGCCACGTGCGCCCGCGCTCGGTGAGCCCGAGGTGAACATTGAGGCAGTGGAGCTCGGGCATGCGCGGCCCGAGGCTCACCGTGCAATGCAACAGGCCGCGGCTCTCGTACGCGTGCGCCGAGATGTCCTCGTTCTCCTGCAGCACGATCGGGAAGCGCGACAGCAGCGCGTTGCCGTGGTGGCCGTGCCGGTAGATCGCGTTCTTGCCGTAGGCGACCTCGTGCCAGACCTGGTCGGCGATGAATTCGTGCTGCCCCTTCCCCGGCCAGTCGTTGTAGCGCTCGGCGTGCCGGTCGTGCGAGCCCTGCACCTCCTGCAGGAACAGC
>DATBSV010000107.1:0-1680 GCA_036559685.1 Casimicrobiaceae bacterium | reverse complement strand
TGCCTCGGCCACCAGCCGGCCCTGCGTCGCGATCGCGTGCGCGACCGCGTGCGCCATCGCGACCTGCTGCGGGCGCTCGCGGTAGCCGGGCAGGAGCCGTGCGAGCGGACCTTCCGCTGCGAACGCTGCGGCGACCTCGGCGTCGACCGGGTCGGACGGGCGCGCGTCCCGATCGGGCGTGCCGGGCCCGCCGCCCGCGTCGAGGGCGTCGCGCACGTCCATTCAGGGCTTTCCTACTTCGGCGCGGCGGCCGCCTTGGGTGCGGCAGCCTTCGGCGCGGCCGGCTTCGCGGGCGCCTGCGCCGGCAGCGGGCGCACGCGCGAACGCACCGTCTCGACGATGAGCTTGATGCCGTCGATGCGCTCCTCGAAATCCATGTACGGCGTCACCGTGCGCGTGAGGTAGTCGTCGGAAGTCTCGCCGGCGCGCCACTTGAGGTCGGCCAGGGCGAACTGCCAGGCTTCGTTCAGGCTCTTCACGCCGTCGACCGCCTGCTTCGACAGCGCCGCCTCCTTGAGCGCCGCCTGGTAGGGCTTCGCCATGTTGCCGCGCTGCTTCTCGATGCACGAGTTGCTCTTCGCGTCGTTGACGCCTTGCTGCGATTTCTCGAAGCCCCATTCGATGATCTCGATCGACTTGACGTGCCGGCACATCGTGTAGAGGTGGCGCACGGCGTCGTAGTAGCAGTCGAGCGGCGGCGCGCCGTCGGCGTTCGGACACACGTAGTTGTACGCGGGACCCGGATTGCCGCCGATCATTTTCTGCGCGGACGCGGGTGCGACGGCCAGCGCGGCGAGCGCGGCCAGCGCGGCGGTGGCGACGAGAGTGGTGCGCATGGCGGGCCCCCTGAATGGAATCCGGGGCATCCTACGCTGCCGGGCGGGGCCGGCCAAGTCGGCCGGACGGCCGGGGAATCTAAAGGGTGGCGCCGCCCGAGACTTCGATGACCGCGCCGTTGATGTAGGAAGCCTCGTCCGAGGCGAGCCACGCGTAGGTGTTCGCGATCTCCTCGGGCCGGCCGAGTCGGCCGAGCGGCACCCGATCCTCCATCATCTTCACGATCTTCGCGGGCATCGACGCCAGGATCGGCGTGCTGATGAATCCCGGGCAGATCGCATTCGCGCGGATGCCCTTGCGGCCGAGCTCGCGCGCCCACGTCTTGACCATCCCGATCACGCCGAACTTGGTCGCGGCGTAGTTGGTCTGGCCGAAGTTGCCGTACAGGCCGACGATCGACGACGCGTTCAGGATGCAGCCCGAGTTCTGCTCGAGCATGATGTCGACGACCGCCTTGGTGACGTTGTAGACGCCCTTGAGGTTGACGTCGATGACGCGCTCGAACTGCTCGTCGGTCATCTTGCGGAACTGCGCGTCCTGCACGATGCCGGCGTTGTTGACCAGCGTGTCGATGCGGCCCCACGCGCCCATCACGCCCTCGACCATCCGCGCGATCGACTCCTTGTCCGTCACGTCGACGACGTAGCCGATCGCCTGCCCGCCGTTGGCGAGGATCGTCTCGACCGTGGCGTCGACCCCGGGGCGCTGGATGTCGCACAGCGCGACCTTGGCGCCCTCGTGCGCGAACTTGATCGCGGTCGCCTGGCCGATACCCTGGCCGGCGCCGGTGATGATCGCGACCTTGTCCTTGAGACGCATCGAGTTGGTGCCTTTCGGTTATGC
>DATBSV010000106.1:0-2732 GCA_036559685.1 Casimicrobiaceae bacterium | reverse complement strand
AACAACGGCGGATCGCAGGGCCACTGGATCTGCTCGTCGGTCAATCACGCGCTGCTCGCGGCGTACGGACTCGAGGGCAAGCGCATCTTCGACCGCCCCGACGCGCTGATCGACGACGTCTACGAGGCGTTCGTCGACTGGTTGGTCGACCGCATGACGCCCAAGCGCTTCTCGCACGCGTTCCCGGAAGGCCAGGTGCCACTCGCATTCCTGTCGGGCCACTACTCCGGGCGCATGGTCAACGACATCGAGGGACCGCGCATCGCCGCGCACGTGTCGCGCCGCTACGGCGTCGAGGCCGACTACTTCGTCGGCTTCGCGCAGCTCGAGCTCGGCCGCCGCGTGCGCGTACGCGACCGCGAGATGGCGCTGGTCAAGCGGCGCGGCGCCGGCGACGAGCACTCGTTCGCCGTGTGGAGCGATCTCTACGTCACCGACTCGATGGAGCACATCGCGGCCTCCATCGACAGCGACGATCCGCTCACGCGCGAGCTCGCGCGCGCGTTCCTCGAGGGACACGTGCTCGGCATCAGCGCGTGGCCGGGGCGCGAGCTGTGCGAGAACGACAAGGCGCACATCGTCGACAAGGCGAACGCGCACGCGCTCCGCGCGACGCTCGGCCTGTCGGCGGCGGACGCCGCGGTGCTGCAGCAGGCGGCTCCCGGCGCGTTTTCGATCAGCGGCGACGCCACGACGGTGGCGAAGCTGTGCGACGAGCGCGACCGATGGGTCATCAAGGCGCGCTTCGGTTGCGGTGGCAGCTCCGTCATCGTCGGCGCGAAGCCGTCGTGGCCGACGCAGTCGCTGCCGCGCGTGGTGTCGCGCGACGGCGGGAAGCACCCGACGCGCGTGGCGATCGCCGACCTCGCGCAAGACGCGGGCCTCGCGCTGGAGCTCGACGACGAGGGGCGCATCGCGATCGGGTCGTGGACGGCGCTGTGGCCGCACCTGGTGCGCTTCGCCGCGTCGTCGCCGGGCCACTACGTCGCGCAGGTGCGCGTCGAGCCGGCGCCGTTCCAGGCGATGATCTACGACGGCAGCCGCATCGACGCGTTCGAGGCGACCACCGACTTCGCCGCCGCGTTCACGCTCGGGTGGCGCGGCGACGGTCCCCGCCTTGCGACGAGCGGGACGCTTTGCCGCGCCGTCCCGCTCGGCCACCCGCACACCAACATCACGACGCGCGGTGCGCTGGTGCCGGTCATGTGCGAGGACGAGTTCGACCGCCTGTACGTCGCACTCGGGCTCGACCGCGAGCGCGCCGCCGAGGCGGTGCCGGCCCTGCCGCGCACGCGCGAGGCGGTCGCCGCCTGACGCGGCTCGTCGTATGATGGGGCGGCAATGCCACGCCCCGCCGTTCCCTGGGCCTCGATCCGCCGTGCCACGCTCGCGGCGTGCGCCGCTGCGCTCTTGCTGGCGGGCGGCGCGTTCGCGGCTCCCGTAGACGAGCCCGGCTCGCCCGGTCGCGCGTACCTCGATCTCCGCACGGCGGTCGAGAAGGCCGCGTCGCCCGACGCGATGCTGGCGTACCTGTCGGCCAACTACCGGCGCGTCGTGTCGAACCTGCCCAAGGCCGAGCGCGACGCCTGGCTCGCGCGCATGAAGCGCGTGCCGCCGCCGCCGGTCAAGATCCAGGCGCAGGCGCTGGCCGGCGACCGCGCAGCGCTCGGCGCGGTCGTGCGCGACGCGTCCCACGTCAAGTGGTCGGGCCGGGTCGAGATGGTGCGCGAGGGCGGCGCCTGGAAGCTCGCCGACGAGACCTGGACGACCGAATCGCGGTGAGCGCCGACGGGCCGTCCCACGACGTCGCGCGCTGGCTCTACCGGATCGGCGCCAATTACACCTGGACCTCGCCGTTCCGCCAGCAAAGCGACTACGCGTTCTTCGACGCGAAAGGCCGCCTGCGGTTGCTGATCGAGCGCAACGGCGCGATCACGGTCACGCGCGGCTACACCTGGAACGGCTGCAGCCCCAAGTTCTTCGTGCTCGACCTTCTGTTCGGCACGCCCGAAGGCGTGGTCAACGCGCGCACGGGGCAGCGCAAGACCTACTACGCGTCGATGGTGCACGACGCGCTCTACCAGTTCCTCGCGGACGGATTGCCGTTGACGCGCGTGCAGGCCGACCATTGCTTCCTGTTCCTGATGCGCGAATCGTCGTTCCGGCTCGCGTCGCTCTACTGGCTGTTCGTGCGCGCGTTCGGCGGGCTCATGCATTTCGCGACGCGCCGCTACCGCCACTGGGACGGCAGCGCGATGACGATGGGCCCCGAGGTGCCCGCGCCGCCGCCCGCGCCCGTGGTTCCCGGGCCCGGCGGCGCGACGCGCGGCATGTCGGCCGCGCTGCACGCGACCGCGGCGCGCGCGCCCGGCGCCGAGACGATCGAGATCGCGTCGCTCGACCACCTCGTGCTCTACTGCGCCGACGTCGACGCGACGATCGCGTTCTACGTGCGCGCGCTCGGCATGGATGCGGTGACATTCGGCGGCAACCGCCACGCGCTCACCTTCGGCACGCAGAAGATCAACCTGCACAAGTCCGGCAGCGAATTCGTTCCGCATGCCCGTGACCCCGCGCGCGGCGCGGGCGATTTCTGCCTGCTGACGACGGTGCCGCTCGACGACGTCATCGCACACCTCAACGCGCTGAACGTCCCGATCGTCGAAGGTCCGGTCGCGAAGACCGGCGCGGTGGGTCCGCTGCGTTCGGTGTACGTGCGCGACCCCGACGGC
>DATBSV010000105.1:0-20776 GCA_036559685.1 Casimicrobiaceae bacterium | reverse complement strand
GTCGTTCTCGCTCGTGTCGCAGAAGATGGGCATCCACGAGTGGAGCTACGACAACGCGATCACGAGCGACAAGCGCCACCGCGTGCCGCTCAAGGACATGGTGATCGCGCTGAAGGACATCCGGCAGGAGGTCGAGCTCGGATTCGACGTGCGGCTCGCGTTCGCCGAAGCGCAGCGCTGCCTGAACTGCGACGTGCAGACGGTGTTCAGCGACCGTCTGTGCATCGAGTGCGACGCATGCGTCGACATCTGCCCGATGGACTGCATCACGTTCACGGCGAACGGCGACGAGGCCGACCTGCGCACGCGATTGCGCGCGCCGGCGTTGCAGCTCGCGCAGGATCTCTACGTGTCGGGCACGCTCGCGAGCGCGCGCGTCATGGTCAAGGACGAGGACGTGTGCCTGCATTGCGGGCTCTGCGCCGAGCGCTGCCCGACCGGCGCATGGGACATGAAGAAGTCGCTCATCGACATGACCCACAGCGGCGAGACGCCGCGGATCCTGCTCCCGAAGCGCGAGGCCGCCGAAGCCGCGGCCGAGGCGGCGGAATGACGATGAAGTCGATCGCGCGCACCAACGATTTCGTCGTCAAGTTCGCCAACGTCAACGGCTCGGGCTCCGCGTCGGCGAATGGTCTCTTCGCCAAGGCGATCCTGCGCATGGGCGTGCCGGTCGCCGCGCGCAACATCTTCCCGTCGAACATCCAGGGGATGCCGACGTGGTACGAGGTGCGCATCGTCGAGGCCGGCTGGCGCGGGCGCCGCGGCGGCGTCGACCTGATGATCGCGATGAACCCGGAGACGTGGAAGGCGGACCTGGCCGAGATCGAGCCGGGCGGCTACCTCGTGTACGACGCGACGCGTCCGCTCCCCGCCGATCGCACGCGCGCGGATGTCACCTCGATCGGCGTGCCGCTGACCGCGTTGTGCCACGACGCGTTCAGCGACCCGCGGCAACGGCAGCTCTTCAAGAACATCGCCTACCTCGGCAGCCTCACGTTCCTGCTGTCGATCGACCCGACCGTGGTCGAGAACATGCTGGTCGAGCAGTACAAGGCAAAGGCGCCGCTGCTCGACGCGAACCGCAAGGCGTTCCGTCTCGGCTACGACTGGACGCGCGACAACGTGGCGCCGCTTGGGCTCAAGGTGGAGAAGCGCGACAACGTGGGCGATCGCATCTTCGTCGATGGCAACGCCGCGGCAGCGCTCGGCGCCGTCTACGGCGGCGCGACCGTGTGCGCGTGGTACCCGATCACGCCGTCGTCGTCGCTCGCCGAGGCGTTCCAGAAGTACTGCCGCAAGCTCCGCGTCGACAAGGCGACCGGCAAGCACCGGTTCGCGATCGTCCAGGCCGAGGACGAGCTCGCGTCGATCGGCATGGTCGTCGGCGCCGGCTGGAACGGCGCGCGCGCGTTCACCGCGACCGCTGGTCCCGGCATCTCGCTGATGCAGGAATTCATCGGGCTCGCGTATTTCGCCGAGATCCCGGCCGTGCTGTTCGACGTGCAGCGCGGCAGCCCGTCGACCGGCATGCCGACCAAGACGCAGCAGGCCGACATCCTGGCGACCGCGTATGCGTCGCACGGCGACACCAAGCATCCGCTGCTGTTCCCCGAGGATCCGACCGAGGCGTTCGAGATGAGCGCCCTCGCGTTCGACCTCGCCGACCGCCTGCAGACGCCGGTGTTCGTGATGCTCGACCTCGACATCGGGATGCAGGACTGGCTCACCGCGCCGTTCAAGTGGGACGATGCGCGCGCGCTCGATCGCGGCAAGGTGATGAGCGCCGAGGAGCTCGAGGCGGGCCGCGACTTCGGCCGCTACCTCGACGTCGACGGCGACGGCATCCCGTACCGGACGATCCCGGGCACGCACCCGAAGCGCGGCGCGTACTTCACGCGCGGCACGTCGAAGGACCGCTACGCGCGCTACACCGAGGAAGGCCCGGCGTACGTCGACAACATGCAGCGGCTGCTGCGCAAGTTCGAAGGCGCGAAGGCGCTCGTGCCGGGTCCGGTCGTCGAGAAGGCGGCCGCGTCCACGCGCGCCGCGATCGTCTGGTACGGCTCGACCGGCGCGCCCATGGCCGAGTCGCTGGCCGCGCTCGAGAAGCAGGGCATCCACCTCGACCGGATGCGCATCCGCGCATTCCCGTTCGCCGACGCGATCCCCGAGTTCGTCGCCGCGCACGACCACGTGTTCGTCGTCGAGCAGAACCGCGACGCCCAGCTCCGCGCGCTCCTGATCAACGAATGCGGCCTCGCGCCCGACAAGCTGATCCCGGTGCTGCACTACGACGGCAATCCGCTGACCGCGCGCTTCATCGAGAACGAGATCGGCGAGAAGGCGCGCGCGCTCGGTCTCGTGCGCGGGCGTCCCGCGATCGCTGCAGACTGACTCCGATGACCTATCTCGCCAAACCCAAGATCCACCACCCGTCGCTGCCGACCAACGCGCTCGGCTTCACGCGGCGCGACTACGAAGGCCCGGTATCAACGCTGTGCGCCGGCTGCGGCCACGACTCGATCTCGGCGGCGATCATCCAGGCGTTCTTCGACCTCGCGGTGCCGCCGCATCGCGTCGCGAAGCTGTCGGGCATCGGGTGCTCGAGCAAGACGCCGACCTATTTCCTCGGCCAGTCGCACGGCTTCAACACGGTGCATGGGCGCATGCCGTCCGTGCTGACCGGCGCGAACCTCGCGAACCGCGGCCTCATCTACCTCGGCGTCTCCGGCGATGGCGACTCGGCGTCGATCGGCCTCGGCCAGTTCGCGCACGTGATGCGCCGCAACGTCGACATGACCTACATCGTCGAGAACAACGGCGTGTACGGGCTCACGAAGGGCCAGTTCTCCGCGACGGCCGACAAGGGCAGCCGCAGCAAGCGCGGCGCCGCGAACGACGACGAGCCGATCGACCTCGTGATGCTGGCGCTTACGTTGGGCGCGAGCTACGTCGCGCGCGGCTTCTCGGGCGACAAGGACCAGCTCGTCCCGCTGATCAAGGCCGCGGTCCAGCACAAGGGCGCGGCGCTGATCGACGTCGTCTCGCCGTGCGTCGCGTTCAACAACCACCCGGGCTCGACCAAGAGCTACGACTACGTGCGCGAGCACAACGAATCCGTCAACCGGCTGGACTTCATGCCCGATCGCGCGCCGATCGTGACCACGCAGGCGCCTGGAGACACGCGAGACATCGTGCTGCACGACGGCGGGATCCTGCGTCTCAAGAAGCTCGACGCCAACTACGACCCGCATGACAAGGTCGGGGCGATGACGTATCTCGAGTCGCACCGCGCGCGCGGTGTCGTCGTGACCGGACTTCTGTACGTCGCCGAGAATGCGGGCGACATGCACGACGCGCAGCAGACCGTCGACACGCCGCTCAACGCGCTTGCCGACGCCGACCTGGTGCCCGGGGCGAAGGCGCTCGACGCGATCAACGCGTCGCTGCGCTAGCTAGGATTCGCCGGTCAGCCGGAACGCCGGCACGGGCTTCTCGTAGCCCTTGAGCACGAGCGCGTCGATCGGCTCGGACGCGAACCCTTCGCCCATGCCGGCGCGCGCGCGCCGGTCGACCAGGATGTGTCCGCCCGGCGCCTCGCCGCACAGCCGCGCGGCGAGGTTGACCACGCCGCCGATCGCCGTGTAGTCGAAGCGTCCTTCATAGCCCATCGCGCCGAGCGTCGCGAAGCCGCGCGCGATGCCGATGCCGAGGGCGAGGTCGTGGCCGAGCCTGCGCCAGCGCTCGCCCAGCGGCGCGAACTCGCGCTGCATCGCGAGCGCCATGCGACCGGCGCGCTGGCACGGATCGGAAACCTGGATCGGGTCGTTGAAGAAGATCAGGATGCCGTCGCCGGTGAAGTGGGGCACCGTGCCCTCGTGCACGGTGATGAGCTTGCCCATCGCTTCGTGGAACTCGGCGAGCACCGCCACGACCTCCTCGGGCTCGGCGCCGTCGGTGAACGCCGTGAACCCGCGCAAGTCGATGAAGACGCAGCACACCTCGCGCCGGTGCGGCGCGAGCAGCGAGGCTTCCCCGGCCGACACGATCGCGTCGGCGACCGGCCCCGAGAAGAACTGCTTGAGCCGGGCCAGGCTCGCGATCTCGGTGACCGATTCCTGGACGCGCCGCTCGAGCGTCTCGTTCCATTCGCGCAGGCTCGCCGCCTGGCGTCGCACCTCGTCCTGCAATGCCTTGACGCGCAACAGCGAGCGCACGCGCGCGAGGAGCTCGGCCTGGTGGATCGGCTTCGACAGGAAGTCGTCGGCGCCGGCCTCGATGCCCTTGACGCGCTCCTGGTGCGGGTCGAGCGAGGTGACCAGGACGACGGGCAGGAGCGCCGTGTCCGGGTTCGCGCGGATGCGCTTGCACACGTCGTAGCCCGACAACCCCGGCATCATCACGTCGAGCAGCACGAGGTCGGGGTTCTCGGCCGCGAGCTTGGCGAGACCTTCCTCGCCCGACGCCGCGGTGATGGCGACGTAGCCTTTCGCGCCGAGGATGTCGGCGAGCAGCTTGACGTTCTGCGGCGTGTCGTCGACGACGAGGATCTTCGCCACTTTCGCCGGCCGGTCGTCGGGGTCCGGCATCGTCAATCGTCCTTGACTGCGACCGCCGCGGCGACGGCGTCGAGGAACTCGCGCAGGTTGAGCGGCTTGCCGACGTAGCCGTCGAAGCCCGCGTCGACGATGTTGCGACGGTCCGAGGCCATGACCGACGCGGTCACCGCGATCACGGGAATCGCCGCGGTCGTCGGGTCGGCGCGCAGCTGCCGCAGCGCCTCGATGCCGTTGATGCCCGGCAGCTGGATGTCCATAAGCACGAGCGCGGGCCCGTGCTCCTTCGCAAGCCGCACGCCGTCCTCGCCGGTGACCGCCTCGAGCGTCGTATAGCCCTTGGCGTTCAGCACGTCGCGGACGAGCTTCATGTTCTTCTCGTTGTCTTCGACGATCAGGATCGGCCGGGTCATCGAACCTCCCCCAGGCTTGCCGCTGACGCGGCTTCGCGCACCCCCTCCTGAAGGAGGGGGCGAGCGCCTTGGGACGGTCCTGCGGCGCTCTCGCTCATCGGCTCACCGGGATCGTGAAGGTGAAGGTCGAGCCCTGGCCCGGCTCGCTGTCGAGTCGGATGGTACCGCCGTGGAGCTCGACGAAGCGCCGGGTCAGGGCGAGGCCGAGGCCCGTGCCTTCCTGCTTGTTCGTGTAGTGGCGGCCGACCTGCCGGAACTCCTCGAATACCGCATCCTGGTCCTCCTTCGCGATGCCGATGCCGGTGTCGCGCACGGCAACCTCGAGAAGCGGGCCCGCGCGGCGGGCGATCACGTCGACGCGGCCGCCGTCGGGCGTGAACTTGACCGCGTTGGTCAGCAAGTTGAGCAGGATCTGCTTGAACTTGCGCTCGTCGGCCACGATCTCGTCGACGCCGCCGGCCACGGCGACGCCGAGCGCGATGTCGTGGCGCTGCGCGCGCTCGCGCACCAGCGTCATCGCGTTGTCGATCGCCGTCGGCACGTCGAAGGCGGCGGGCTCGAGCTCCATGCGGCCGGCCTCGACCTTCGACAGGTCGAGGATGTCGTTGATGAGCGAGAGCAGGTGCTTGCCGGACGAATGGATGTCCTTCAGGTAGTCGTCCTGCTTCACGTTGAGCTCGCCGAACATGCGCTCGAGCAGGACCTCGGAGAAGCCGATGATCGCGTTGAGCGGCGTGCGCAGCTCGTGCGACATGTTGGCCAGGAACTCGCTCTTGTGCTGGCTCGCGACCTCGAGCTCGCGGCTCTTCTGCTGGATCTCCTGCACCATGCCCGCGTTCTGTATGGCGATGACCGCCTGGTCGGCGAACGTGGACAGGAGCTGGAGCTGCTTCGTCGACAGCGCGCCCTTGGTCGCGCGGCCGACCCAAAGCGCGCCGATCGCCTGGCCCTCGACGATGAGCGGCGCGGCGGCAAGCGCCTGGTAACCGAGGAGCTTTCCCGTCGAGCGCGCGAACGCCGGGTAGCCGGGGGCGTCGCTGTCGGGAAAGTCGACCGCCCGGTGTTCGAGGATCGCGACGCCCGACACGGTGTCGCGGTCGAGCGGCCGCGGCCACATACGCTTCCAGTCCTCCCATTCGCTGCCGCGCAACGCAGCGGCCTCGAGCATCCCGTCGTGCAGGCGCAGGATGCCGAGCCGCGTGCCCGAGAACAGCCGCTCGCAGCTCTCGAGGATCTTGTCGAACACCGGGCGCGTGTCCGCGACCGAGCTCGAAATGACCGACAGTACCTCGCCGGACGCCTTCTGCTGCTCGAGTGCCTCGCGCGTCTCGTTGAACAGGCGCGAATTCTGCAGCGCGATCACGGCCTGCTCGGTGAAGGTCTTGAACAGCGCGATTTCCTTGTCGAGGAAGGCGCCCTTGAAGTCGCGGCCGAGCCACAGCGCGCCGATGGCACGGTCGCCGAGCATCATCGGCGCGAACAGGAACGACTTGTCGCCGAGCGCGTGGCTGCCTTCGCGCAGCACCGGGGGCACGTCGGGCGCGTCGATGTCCGGGAACGTGAGCATCCGCTTCTCGAGGATCGCCATGCCCGACCCGACGTTGCGGCCGAGCTTCTGCGGGAACAGGCGTTTGAGCTGGTCGATTCCCGGGCCCACGTGCGCGTCGATGTCGAGCATGTTGTCGTCGTGCAGGAGCGTGACGCCGACGTTGCGCGCGCCGAACAGCCGCTGGCAGTTGCCGAGGATCACGTCGAAGACCGGCGCGACGTCGGCAATCGAGCTCGAGATCGCCGAGAGCACCTCGCCGGAGGCACGCTGCTGGTCGAGCGCTTCCTTGGTCTCGTTGAACAGGCGCGCGTTCTGGATCGCGATCGCGGCCTGCTCGGCGAAGGTCCTGAGCAGCGCGACCTGCTTTTCGCCGAACGCGCCCTTGTAGCGGCGCCCGACCCACAGCGCGCCGAGCGCGCGGCCCTCCGACAGCATCGGCGCGAACACGATGGACCCCACGCCGATCGCGTGCGTGCCCTTGCGCGCACGATCGGGCATGTCGTCGCTGTCGGTGTCGGGAAACTCGACGACGCGCCGCTCGAGGATGGCCAGTCCGCCGCCGCTGTGCCGGTCGACCGGACACGGGAACACGGCGTTCGAGAGCTCGGTGAGGCCCTCGCCCTTGTACGCGCCGACGTCGAGCATCCCGTCGGGCCGCATGACGATCACGCCGACGTTGTGGCCGTCGAACAGGCGTTGGCACGACGCGAGGATGACCTCGAACACCGGCTTGGTGTCCGCGATTGAGCTCGAGATCGCGGATAGCACCTCGCCGGAGGCGCGCTGCTGGTCGAGCGCCTCGCGGGTCTCGTTGACCAGGCGCGCGTTCTGGATCGCGATCACCGCCTGCTCGGCGAATGTCCGGAGCAGCGAGACCAGCTTGTCGGAGAACGGCCCCTTGAACGGCCGGCCGACCCACAGCGTGCCGATCGCGCGCCCCTCGTAGAGCATCGGCGCGAAGATCATCGACATCGTTCCCATCGACAGGCAGCCGATGCGCGAGCGGTCCGGCATTTCGCCGGACTCGACGTCGGCGAACACCGTCACGCGTCGGTCCAGGATCGCCAGCCCTGACGCGGTCTCGCGGTCTAGCGGGGCCGGGAACATCGTCTTGAGCGGCTCGTAGGTATCGCCGGCGTTCGCCGCGACGTCGAGCATGCCGTCGTCGCGCAGCACTGTCACGCCGACCGTGTGGCCCGCGAACAGCCGTTGGCACGCCGCGAGGATGACGTCGAACACGGGCTTGGTGTCCGCGATCGAGCTCGAGATCGCCGAGAGCACCTCGCCGGACGCGCGTTGCTGTTCGAGCGCCTCCTTGGTCTCGTTGAACAGTCGCACGTTGTCGATGGCGATCGCGGCTTGGCGCGCGAAGGTCTCGAGCAAAGCGACCTGGTCGGACGTGAACGCGCGCGGCTCGCGGCGCCAGACGTAGAGCACGCCGTAGACGCCCTTCTCGCGCGTGAGCGGCACGCCGAGGACGGCGCGGAAGCCGAAGCGCCGCTGGTTCTCGACCGCGTCGGGGAACTCGTGCTCGAGCACCTCGGTCACGTCGGCGTAGTGGATGGTCCGGGCCTCGAGAGCGCAGCGTCCGGTGATGTAGGTCGGCTTGAGCGGGAAGGGTCCGGTCATGAGCGCCGGATCCTCAAGGTCGTCCGTGGCGCCTTCGACGAGCGAGTGCGTCGCGGCGATGTTGAGCGCGTTGTCCTCGACCAGCACGACCTGCGCGAACTGCGCCTCGCACAGGATCGCGGCGCGCTCGGCGACGGTTTGCAGCACCGGCTGCACGTCGGTCGGAGAGCCCGACGTCACGCGCAGGATCTCGCTGATTGCCGTCTGCTGGTCGAGCGCCTCCTTGGTCTGGTTGAACAGGCGGACATTGTCGATTGCGATGGCCGCCTGCCGCGCGAAGGTCTCGAGCAGCGCGACCTTGTCGGGCGAGAAGAGGCCCGGTTCCGGACGCCATACGAACAGGGCGCCATAGGCGTTGTTCTCTCGCATCAGCGGCACCGAGAGCACGGCGCGGAACGCGAACTTGAGCGCGTTCTCCTTCGCGGCCGGGAACTCGGTGTCGAGCAGCGGAACGAGGTCGGCGTAGTGCATGGTGCGCCCGTCGATCACCGTCCGTCCGTTCACCATGCCGCGGTCGAGGGCAACGACGTAGCCCTGCGGGATCGGCGTGACGTCGCCGCGCGGCGAGTAGCTCGCCATAGTGCGCAGCGTCCCGTCCTCGAGCAGCAATACGTGCGCGCTCGGCGCATCGCACAGGATCGCCGCGCTCTTCGCGACGGCGTCCATCACCGGCTGGACGTCGGTCGGCGAGCCCGAGATGACGCGCAGGATGTCGCTGATCGCGGTCTGCTGGTCGAGCGCCTCCTTGGTCTGGTTGAACAGCCTGACGTTGTCGATCGCGATCGCCGCCTGGCGCGCGAAGGTCTCGACCAGCGCGACCTGATCGTCGCGGAAGAGGCCGGGCATGGTCCGCGCGAGAATCATGCCGCCGTAGGCGTCGCCGCCGCGCATCAGCGGGACGATCAAGACCGCGCGCAGCGCGAAGCGAAGCATGTTGGTGCGCGCGGCGGGAAAATCGTCCAGGTGCGGCAGAACGTCGGCGAGGTGGATCGTGGTGCGCTCGACGGCGGCGCGCCCGGCGAGCGACGTGCGATCGCAGGGCACGTTCGTGGTCACGGCGAGCAGGGCATCGCTCGCCGGGGCACCGTTCTGGTAGCCGGCGATCGGGTTCAGCACGTCGCCCTCGATCAGCAGCACGCGCGAATAGGTGGCGTCGCACAACAGCGCCGCGCGCTCGGCCACGACGTCGAGCACCGGCTTCACGTCCGTCGGCGAGCCGGAGATCACGCGCAGGATCTCGGTCACCGCCGTCTGCTGCTCGAGCGCGTTCGACAGCTCGTGCGTGCGCTCGTCGACCTTGCGCTCGAGTCCGGCATAGGACTCGCGCAGGTTGGCGGTCATCTTGTTGAACTGCCCGGCGAGCGTCTCGAGCTCGTCGCCGGTGCGGATGTCGATCGCGTGGTCGAGCTTGCCCTCGCCGATCAGCTCGGCGCCTTCCTGCAGCGTGCGGATCGGCCGTGCGAGGCCGCGCGCGAGGAAGAGCGCGACCAGCGCCGAAAGGATGAGGCCGCCGAGCAGCAGGAACACGATGCGCTGGATCGACGCGTTCAGCGGCGCCAGCACCTCGGCCTTCGGCTGCTCGACGAAGACTTTCCAGCCGAGCGGATCGACGCTCGCATGCGCGGTCAGCACCTCGACGCCCGCGGCGTCGCGCGTGAGCACGACCGCGTCGTCGTGGGCGCTGCCGTCGAGCGCGGCCTTCACGTGCGCGAGGCCCGACAGGTCGGTCTTGCGCAGCACGAGCCCGATGTCGGGATCCGCGATCAGGTAGCCCGCCGAGTCGACCACGTACGCCTTGCCCTTGTCGCCGGCGCGGATGCGCGTGATGACCTCCCACATGAACTTGAGGTTGACGTCGGCCACCGTCACCGGGCTGCCCGGGCCGCCCGAGCGCACCGAGATCTGCATGTACGGCTCGGTCTCCTTGCGGAAATAGACCTGCCCGTACCACGGCCGCGCGTTGGTCGGCTCGAGGTACGCCGCGTCGCGCGACGCGTTCCGAAGGCAGTCGCCGACCTGGTCCATCTGCAGCCGCGAGACGACCAGCTTCACGCAGCCGTCGGCGCCGATGTACGCGATGTCGGTGACGTCGTGCACCTGCTTCAGGAGCTTCAGGAACTCGAGCCGGCGCTGCTCCGAGCCCTCGGCGCCGAGTTGCGGCAGCGCCGCGCCGCGCAGCTGGTTCTGCACGTTCGCGATGTACTGCTCGATGCGGCTCGCGGCCGCGAGCGCCTTCTCGCGCTGGACGCGGTGCAGCGCCTCGAGCGTCTCGCCGCGGCTGAAGTAGTACGAGATCGTCGACGGGATCAGGAGCGCGCCGGTGACCAGCGCGAGGATCAGCACGAAGTACTTGCGGAACAGCCGGCTCGTGCCCAGCCGGCGCACGCGCCGGGCGGCCGTCGGCGGCGCGACCGGAGGCACGTCGGGGGCGGGCAGGTCCATCAGCGGATCACGGCGTCGGCACGCAGCAGGATCGTGGGAGGAACGACGAGGCGCGGCGCATCGTCGGTCCCGAGGCCCATCATGGCAGAACCTGACGCGCGTGCGGATGCGTGGCGGCCCAGTGGCGCGCGATGTCGACGCGCCGCGCGAACCAGACGCGGTCGTGCGAGCGCGCATGGTCGACAAAGCGGCGGAGCGCGGCGAGCCGGCCGGGGCGGCCGACGATCCGCAGGTGCAGGCCGATCGACATCATCTTCGGGCGGTCGAGTCCCCCGGGGTCCCCTTCGGCGTAGAGCGTGTCGAACGCGTCGCGCAGGTAGGCGTAGAACTGCTCACCGCTGTTGAAGCCCTGCGGCGTCGCGAAGCGCATGTCATTGGCGTCGAGCGTGTACGGAACGACGAGGTGCGGCACGCGGCCGCGCGCGCACTCGACCTCGCTCCAGTACGGCAGGTCGTCCGCGTAGCTGTCCGCGTCGTACAGGAAGCCGCCGTGCTCGACGACGAGCCGTCGCGTGTTGGGGCTGTCGCGCCCGGTGTACCAGCCCAGCGGCGGCGCGCCGGTCAGCCGCACGATCGCCTCGACGGCGCGCGCGACGTGCTCGCGCTCGACGTCCTCGGGCATGTCCTGGTAGCCGATCCAGCGCCAGCCGTGGCTCGCGACCTCGTGGCCGTCGCGCAGGTACGCGTCGACGAGCGAAGGGCTGCGCAGGAGCGCCATGCCGACGCCGAAGATCGTGAGCGGGATGGCGCGCTCGCGGAACAGGCGCAACAGGCGCCACGCGCCGGCGCGCGTTCCGTACTCGTAGAGCGACTCCATGCTCATGTGGCGCGCCCGGAACGCTTGCGCGCCGACGATGTCGGAGAGGAACGTCTCCGAGGCGGCGTCGCCGTGCAGCACGGCGTTCTCGCCGCCTTCCTCGTGGTTCAGCACGAACTGCACGGCGATGCGGGCCCCGCCGGGCCAGCGCGCGTGCGGCGGGTCCTCGCCGTGGCCGGCGAGGTCTCGCGGGTAGCCGGGCTCGAAGGGCGCGTGGGCCATGACTGGGGGAGACGGTATCGCCGCGGCAGGATACCGCGGAGCGCTTCTTGCTTGCCTGACAATGCCAACGTCATAATCGATTCGCCTGATGCCCGTTCGCCGCCTCGCCCTGCTCCTGGCCGCCGTGTCGTCCCTCGCGTGGCTCCCGCCCGCGCTCGGCGCCGAGGCGCCGGACCACGTCGTTCTGGACGCGGACGCTCCTCCGGGACAGCGCGAGCCCAAGTTCCTGTTCTCGTTCGACGAGCCGGTTCGCTGGCCCGGCACGATCGTCTGGAAATACAACCCGGCCGGCGCACCCGCCGGTTTCGCGGATACCGCGACGACCGTCGCGCGGCTCACCGCCGCGCTCGACAAGTGGTCGGCCGTCTGCGCGGTCAGCCACAGCTACCAGGGCACGACGGCGACCGCGCCGAACAACACGCCTGGCGGCCAGCCCGACCTCGCGAACGTCGTCGGCTGGGCGCCGCTCCAGGGCAGCACCGCGGGGGTGACCTGGACGTGGTACTCGACGCCGGGCGGCGTGCCGAGGCTCATCGACGGCGACATCATCCTGTCGCCCACACTGGTCACGGCCAACGGCCCGATGGACCGCGTCGCGGTCCACGAGTGGGGGCACCTGATCGGCCTCGCGCACTCGAACATGAACCAGGCGGTCCTGTCCGGGCCGCCGTACTCGAGCTACAACAACCTGACGACGCTAACCGACGACGACGTGCGCGGCTGCCGCTGCCTCTACGGCCCCGCCGCGGGCCAGTCGGCAGGACTGTTGTGCTCGCTGCCGCGCGAGCTCGCGTTCGGCAACGTGCCCGCCGGCGCGTCGTCGGCGCCGACCAACGTCACGCTCACCAACGGCGGCAACGCTTCGCTCACGCTGCAGGCGGCTTCGTTCACGTCGAGCGGCTTCAACGCGACCGGTTGCGCGGCCGGCACGACGCTCGGGACGGGACAGTCGTGCGTGCTCTCGGTCTCGTTCGCGCCGACAGCGCAGACGGCGTACGCCGCGACGATGTCGATCCCGGTCGCGGGCGAATCGCAGCCGTACCGCATCGAGCTCTCGGGCACCGGGACTGCGTCATCGGGGCCGACGCCGTCGCTGTCCCCGACGTCCGCGGCATTCGGCAGCCAGTCGGTGTCGACCACGAGCCCGCCGACGACGCTGGTGCTGTCGAACGCCGGCAGCGGCGCGTATTCGGTGACGGGCTTCACGCCCGGCGGCACGCATCCGGGCGACTTCAACCGCGCGGGAACATGCGCCGTCGGCACGACGCTCGGCGCGGGGGCGTCGTGCACGATCGCGCTCACGTTCTCGCCGCTCGCAGCCGGCGCGCGCAACGCGACGCTCGCCGTCGCGCTGTCGAGCGGCAGCGTGCCGGTCATCGCGTTGTCGGGGACGGGCACGGCGCCCGCGACGCCGCCGGTGCTCAGCGTGTCGACGAGCACACTCGGATTCGCCGACCAGCTGGTCGGGACGCAGAGCGCGTCGCAGAGCGTGAGCATCACGAACACCGGCGGCGGCACGCTCACGCTATCGTCGTCGGCCGCGCTCGGCGGCGCGGCGGCGGTGGAGTTCTCGCTCGGCGGAAATTGCACGGCGGGACGCGTGCTGTCGGCGTCGCAGTCGTGCTCGGCGAGCGTGCGCTTCGCGCCGGCGAGCGCGGGTGCAAAGGGCGCGACGCTCGTCTTCGCGACGAGCGCGGGCAATGCGTCGGTCGCGCTCGCGGGCAACGCCATTGTTCCACCGCCCATCGTCGCCGGAACGGTGGTCGAGTACTACCACGCCGCGTACGACCACTACTTCATCACGATCGGTGCCGACGAGATCGCGGCGCTCGATACCGGCGTGTTCGGCGGCTGGGTACGCACGGGGTTCACGTTCAAGGCGCACGGTTCCGCGCAGCCGGGCTTCGCGTCGATTTGCCGCTTCTACCTGCCGCCGGGCTACGGCGACACGCACTTCTATTCGGCGAGTCCGGCGGAATGCGCCATCGTGCACGAGCAGAATCCCGCGTTCTTCCTCGAGTCGACGGCGGTGATGTACCTCGCGACGCCACACCCGGTCAGCGGCGCGTGTCCGGCCGGCGCCGATCCGGTGTATCGCGTGTGGAATCATCGGGCCGACACCAATCACCGGTACACTGCGTCGCGCAACGTGCGCGATGCGATGGTCGCGCAGGGCTACGTCGCCGAGGGCAGCGGACCCGACGTCGTGACGTTCTGCGCGCCGCGCTGAATATTCGTCTCCATTCGGCGACGAATATTCAGGTTGTAAGCTGATCGCTGACCCCCATATACCGTAGTGTCCGGTAGGGTATGCGTCGCACACCGACGTGAACCGACGGGCAGCACCGGCAGCGGCGGTGTGCCCACGTGATACCTTTTCGAACCATCAAAGCCCCGACGGAAGCCGGCTCGTTGCGCTGCTAGCGTGCTCGCAAGCGACGGATTCCCGGCGTCCCGGCCATGAATCGCGCAAACTCCGCTACCGCCGCGCTGTCTTGTACACCCGCCCAAAGGGCTGGGCGTGCCTTGACGCGCCTCGTGGCCGCCTTGGCGCTGGTCGGCGGCGTCGGCACCGCGTTCGCGCAGAGCGACTTCGTACAGTACGAGAAGTCGAGCCAGCCCAAGTTCCGGTTCGTGTACGACCCGCTCGCGGCCTGGCCCTCCACGCTGTTCTGGAGCTACAACCCGTCGGGCGCGCCGGCGCAGTTCGCCAACGCGTCGGTCGTCGCCAACGCGATGCAGACGGCGATCTCGAAATGGCGCGCGGTATGCAACATCGACGCCGCGTACGCCGGCACCACGAGCGTCGACCCCGAGCATTCGGTGCTCGACCAGGAGAACGGCCCGCAGCCCGACCAGATCAACGTGGTCGGCTGGCGCCCGACGCCCTCGGGCATCGCGGGCTACACGGTCGGGTATTCGCAGTATGCCGAGAGCGGGGCGTGGCCGATCGTCGACGCCGACGTCGTCGTCGATCCGTCGAAGCTGCCCGACGCGGGCACGCTCGAGCGGCTGCTGGTGCACGAGTTCGGGCACGTCATCGGCCTCAACCACTCGCAGTTCGACGCGACGCTGATGTCGGGACCGCCGTACTCGAACTACAACACGCTCGACACGATCACGACCGACGACGTTCGCGGCTGCCGTTGCCTCTACGGCCCGCCGCCCGGCCAGAGCGCGGGCCTCCTGTGCACGATCCCGCCGGTGCTCGACTTCGGCCAGGTCACGGCCGGCACGGCGGCGCAGCAGTCGATCCAGCTCAAGAACAACGGCAACGCCTCGGTCACGATCAGCGGTATCACGAGCGCGAACGGCGCGTACGTGCCGAACGGTTGCGGCGCAGGCACGACGCTCGTCCCCGGCCAGACCTGCAACATGCAGGTGACGTACTCGCCCGCGACCGCGGGCGACTTCGGCAGCCAGCTCTCGATCGCGGTCAACGAGCCGGAACCGTACCGGATCAAGCTCGTCGGAACCGCGGCTGGCGGCGCCGCGAGCGCATTCTCGGCCGACCTCACGCAGATCGACTTCGGCCCGTGGAGCATCGGAACGCCGTCGTCGACGCAACGCGTCAAGTTCAAGAACATCACGCCCGCCGCGGTGTCGATCGGCTCGCTCGCGTTCGAGGGCCCGCAGGCGAACGAATTCGCGCGCTCGGGCCAGTGCAAACCGGGGACGCTCCTGCAGCCGAACGAGGCTTGCTCGGTTGACGTCGGGTTCACCGCGTCGGCATCGGGATTGCGCTCGGCGCAGCTCGTCGTCGTCGCGGGTGACGGGCGCCGCTCGTCGCTCACGGTCAAGGGAACCGGCCAGTCGTCTGCGGGCACGCCGGAGCCGGGCACCGCGCAGCCGGTCACCGTCGTCGAGTTCTACCGCGCCGTGTCGGATCACTACTTCATCTCGATCGCGACCGACGAGATCGCGGCGCTCGACACCGGCCTGTTCCCCGGATGGGCGCGAACCGGCCTGACGTTTAAGGCGCACGCGGTGTCTCAGACCGCGTTCTCGCCGATTTGCCGCTTCTACCTGCCGCCGCCGGCCGACTCGCACTTCTATTCGGCGAGTCCGGCGGAATGCGCGGCGGTCGCGGCCTCGAACCCGTCGTTCATCCTCGAGTCGACCGCGGTGATGCACCTCGCGCTGCCGAACCCGATCTCGGGGTCGTGCCAGGCGGGCACGCAGGCCGTGTATCGCGTGTGGAACCATCGGGCCGACACCAACCACCGTTACACCACGAGCCTCGCGGTGCGCGACCAGATGGTCGCCCAAGGCTACATCCCCGAAGGCTCCGGCCCGAACGCGGTCGTCTTCTGCGCGCCGCTCTGAGCGGCTAGAACAGCGTAGGTTGCTTCGGCGCCTTGGTCGGCGCCGGCGGCGCATTCGTCGTCGATTCGGCAGTCGGGTCGACGTCCGCGGCGACAGGAGCGACCGCGTCGATCAGCGTCGCATCGTCGTTGCGCACCGCGTTCACGCGCGTCGATACCGGAACGTAGCGCATCGCGGCCGCGTCGTACGGCGCGATGACGTCGGCGGGATCGGCGATCGTCGGATCGAGCCAGCGCGCGTAGTCGGCGGGCGCGACGATCACGGGCATGCGCTCGTGCACGGGGGCGAGCAACGCGTTCGCGTCGGTCGTGACGATCGCGCAGGTGTCGAGCGGCTCGCCGTCGGGGCCGAGCCAGCGCTCGGCGACGCCGGCGAACGCGAACGGCGCGCCGTCGAGCATCGCGATGTGCATCGGCTGCTTCGCGCCTTCGCGCGCCTGCCACTCGTAGAAGCCGCTCGCCGGCAGCAGGCAGCGATGGCGCCGGTACGCGGTGCGGAAGGCCGGCTTGTCGCGCACCGTCTCGCCGCGCGCGTTGATCATCTTCGCGCCGATCGACGGGTCCTTCGCCCAGCGCGGAACGAGACCCCAGCGCACCATCGCGAGCTCGCGTGCGCCATGCGCGTTGACGCGCACGATCGGCACCTGCTGCATCGGCGCGATGTTGTAGCGCGGCGCGAATTCCGGCGGTGCGGAAAGCCCGAACGCCAGCGCGATGGCGGCCGGGTGCGCGTGCAGCTCGTAGCGTCCGCACATCGCGTCACCCGTCCTTCGACGCGTCGGTAGCGGGTTCCGACGACACGAGCAGCTTGCGTGCCGTCTTCGCGACCTGCAGCGTGTCCCAGTACGCGTAGCTCGCGACGGCGGCGGCGCCGGCGAGCGGGATCCAGCGCGTCGCGGCCGTTCCGGCGAGGCGCTTCGAGACCGCGACGCCCACTCCTTGCAGCACATGGCGCAATGCGCCGCTCGAGAGCTGCTCGATGACCGCGCGCTGGCCGGCGCGCACGGCGACGTCGCGCAGCACCTGGCTCGCCGCGTGGCGGAACAGGCAATAGAGCATGTGGCGCTTGGTGAGCTCGGCGCTGCGGCCGTAAAGCCCGAAGATGTCCGCGACCATCTGGCGCTGGATGTGCCAGATCGCATAGATGTCCGGAAGGACCGTCAGCATCCCGATGGGCCCGGGCGGCAACGCGAGCGAGCCCGAGACGATCGCCGCTTTTTGCGCGGCGGCGCGCGCGACCTCGGCGGCGGCGCGGTCCGGATGATCGACGGCGCGCGAGCGCGGCGGCGGCACGTCCGCGATGACGCGCTCGATGAGGCCGGTGACCTCGCGGTCGGCGGCGCTTTCGACGGTGAGGGCCTTGGTCATGGTTCGCCGGCGCGCGAGGTTGGGCTTGCCCTCTTGGCAGCTTAGCGCTTAACGCGGCCGGGATGGGGAAGGTCTCGCGCCGCTCCCGGCCGTTAGAATGGTGGCTTTTGCGGATCGTTCAAGTATGCGGATCGCGTTGTGGCTGCACCTGACCGGCGTGGTCGTGTGGGTCGGCGGTATGTTCTTCGCCCACATGGCCCTGCGCCCCGCGGCCGCGTCGCTGCCGCCGCCGGTGCGGCTGCCGCTCCTCGCGGCCACGCTCGCCAACTTCTTCCGCTGGGCCGGCTTCGCGATCGTCGTGGTGATCGCGAGCGGTGCGTGGATGGCCAGCGCATCGGGGGGCTTCGGTGCCGCCGGAACCGCGGTGCACGCGATGACGGCGGTCGGCGTCGTCATGACGCTGGTGTACGCGTACGTCGTCATGGCGCCGTATCGCGTGTTGCGCGCCGCGGTCGCGTCGTCGCAATGGGAATCGGCGGGTGCTGCGATGGGAACGATCCGGCGCCTCGTGGCCCTCAACCTCGTTCTCGGCGTGCTGACGATCGCGATCGCGACGCTCGGGAAAGCGGCGCCATGACGCCGCGCGTGTTCGGGTTCGCCGGCTGGTCGGGCAGCGGAAAGACGACGCTCATCGAGCGGGTGATCCCGCGGCTGGTCGCCCGCGGGCTGACCGTGTCGCTGGTCAAGCATGCGCACCACGAGTTCGACATCGACCAGCCCGGCAAGGACAGCTTCCGCCACCGCGTGGCGGGCTGCACCGAGGTCCTCGTGAGCTCGAGCCGGCGCTGGGCGCTGATGCACGAGCTGCGCGGCGCCGACGAGCTCACGCTCGGCGCAGCCCTCGCGCGGCTCTCGCCCTGCGACCTCGTGCTGGTCGAAGGCTACAAGCGGTCGCGGCTGCCCAAGCTCGAGGTCTACCGCGCCGAGGTCGCCAAGCCCTGGCTGCACCCCGACGACCCGTCCATCGTCGGGATCGCCTCGGACGTCCCGCCGGGCCCGTCGGCGGCCGGCCGGCCCTTCCTGCCGCTCGACGGATACGACGAGATCGCAACGTTCGTGACCACCCACGCCCGCCTTGCGGGGCCGGCTGATTGACTCGGCGAGGGGCCGAAGCGTAGGGTGAACTTGCGGAAGGGCACGCGGACCAACGCTTCAGGCTGACGGCCGGAGGCGGACAGGGTCCGCGTCCCGGGGATCCCAGGCCCTTCCGACGAAAACAATGAATTATCAAAGACTTGTCGTCACCGCGCTGGCGGGGGCCCTCCTTTCGGCTCCGGCGGCCGCGCAGATGCTCGCCGGGTTCTACGGCGGCGTGATCCTGCGCGACAGCGGGGCAGGGACGTCCGGGGTGGCGTTCGGCCCGCGGACCCAGGCCGTCGCGCCGGTGGTCGTCCCCGTCGAGGACGCCTTGGTCCACCAGCGGGTGTTCGGCGGGTACAAGTGGCGCAACGACCTGGCGGTCGAGGCGGCGTTCGCGCGAAGCGAGAGCTACGCGCTGCGGCCGTTCGGCGTCGGCACTCCCGGCGGCGTCGGGCTGACGCTCGCGACGCCGCAGGACGCCGGCGCGCGATCGGCGTGGAACGTCGACGTCGTCGGCAGCTACACGTTCCTGCGCACGTTCGCACTGTACGGCCGGGTCGGCTATGCGCAGGAGGTCGCGCTTCCCGCCACGGCCAATCTCCTGATGGGCGACGTGCGCCGCTCGCGCGACGGCATGAACTACGGCCTGGGCATGCGCTACGACGTCAACCGCGCGCTGGGCCTCAACCTCGAGTACACGCGCTTCGGCCGCATCGGGTTCGAGACCTTCGGAACGCTCCCCGAGAACGATCAGCTCCGGCTGGGCGTCCAGCTCAGGTTCTAGGAGCGCGCGACATGCGCGGCGCTCCGGCCACCTCCGTGTCGGTCGTCAGGCTGGTGTTCCTCGCGCGCCTGCGCGAGGCGTTCGGCGCGTCGCACGAGCGCTTCGCGATCGATGCGCCGACGACCGTGGGCGCGATCCGCGCGAGCCTCTACGCGCGCGGCGGAGCGTGGGCCGCGGAGCTCGCGCCCGGCCGCGCGGTGCGTATCGCGGTGAACCACGAGCTCGCCCGCGACGACGCACCGGTGTCGCCCGGCGACGAGGTCGCATTCTTCCCGCCGGTCACCGGGGGATGACGTGACCGTCCGCATCCAGACCGCACCGTTCGACGCGCAGGCCGAAGCCGACGCGCTGCGCCGCGGCGACCACGACGTCGGCGCGGTCGTCTCCTTCGTCGGCACCGTGCGCGACGTCAACGACGGCGACGCGGTGACGACGCTCGAGCTCGAGCACTACCCGGGCATGACCGAGAAGGCGCTCGAGGCGATCGAGGCCGAGGCGCGAGAGCGCTTCGACGTGCGCGGCGTCGTGATCGTGCATCGCGTCGGCCCGCTCGCGCCCGGCGACCCGATCGTGCTGGTCGTGGTCACGAGCGCGCACCGCGGCGCCGCGTTCGACGCGTGCCGCTTCGTGATGGACTACCTCAAGACCCGCGCGCCGTTCTGGAAGAAGGAACGAACGCCCAAGGGCGAGCGCTGGGTCGAGGCGCGCGCGGACGACGACGACGCGGCCGCGGCCTGGTCGCCCCGCTGATTGGCCTGACCGCTTGACCTTATCGGCCCCCCGGGCCGACCATTGCGGACTTTCGACCGACGCGCGTCCGTCATCGGACGACCGCGCCGGACGCCCTCCCGCGCATGACCGCCGCCTTGATCGCCCTCGACTGGGGCACGACCCGCGCCCGCGCCTATCGCGTCGGCGCCGACGGCCGCGTCCTCGACACGCGGAACGGCGCCTTCGGCATCCAGCGCCTCGACGGCCTCACGTTCTCCGATGCGTTCGACCGGCTGGTCGGCGACTGGCGCGACGATCCGGTGCCGCGCATCGCCTGCGGCATGATCGGCAGCCGGCAGGGCTGGCGCGAGGCGCCCTACGTTGCTTGCCCCGCGTCGCTCGACGGGTTGTCGCGCGGTCTGGTCGAGACCGACGGCGGCGAGATCGAGATCGTGCCGGGACTGTCCACGCGCGACGCGTCCGGCACGCCCGACGTGATGCGCGGCGAGGAGACGCAGCTCCTCGGCGCCGTCCCTGCGGATGCGCCGCGGACACTCGTCGTGCTGCCCGGCACGCATTCGAAATGGGCGCGCGTCGAGCACGGCGTGGTGCTCGACTTCACGACGTTCATGACCGGCGAGATGTACGACGCGCTGCTCGGTCACACGATCCTCGGACGATTGCCCGCCGATTCGCCCGCCGTGGACGGCGTCGCCGCGTTCGCGCGCGGCGTGCTTCGGGGCCTGGGCGCCGGCGGGTTCACGCACGACGTGTTCGGCGCGCGGACGCTCCTCCTGATGGGCGAGCTGCCCGCGGGCGACGTGCCCGAATGGCTGTCGGGATTCGTCATCGGCCGCGAGATCCGCAACGCGCGCAC
>DATBSV010000104.1:0-5100 GCA_036559685.1 Casimicrobiaceae bacterium | reverse complement strand
CACGTTCACGCAGAACCCGCACACCATCGCGGCCCTGCCCTACGACGCGCAGCGCGACTTCACGGCGATCTCGCTCGCCGCACGCGGGCCGCTCGTGCTGGTCGCCCATTCGTCGCTGCCGGTGCGCGACGTACGCGAGCTCGTCGCGTACGGCCGCGCGAATCCCGGCGTGCTGAGCTACGCGAGCTTCGGCATCGGGACGTCGTCGCACCTGTTCGGCGAGTTGCTCGCGCGCCAGAGCGGCGTGCCTTTGTTGCACGTGCCGTACAAAGGTGCCGGCGATGCGGCGAAGGACCTGCTCGCGGGGCGCGTGCCGCTGATGTTCGATTCGGCGACCTCGGCGCTGCCGCAGGTCAGGGCCGGGCGCCTGCGCGCGCTCGCCGTCGTGGCCGAGCGCCGCTCGCCGTTCCTGCCCGACGTCCCGACATTCGCCGAGCAGGGCATCGCCGGCATCGACCTGTCCGGCTGGCTCGGCTTCTGGGGGCCGGCCGGGCTGCCGCCGGAGGTCGTCGCCGCGCTCAACGCCGCGATCGCCAAGGTCCTCGCGATGCCCGAGCTGCGCGAGCAGTTCGCGCAGGGCGCCTACGAGGCCGCGCCGTCGACGCCCGCGGAGCTCGACGCGCTGGTGCGCGACGTTTCCGAGCGCTGGGCGCGCATCGTGCACGACCTCGGCGTGAAGGCGCAGTGACGCGTCGGCCGGCGACGCGGCAACACTAGGCGAGGCGTCGAAGCGCCGCGCGGTCGACCTTGCCGCTCGCGGTCATCGGCAGCGCGTCGACGAACCGGTAGCTCGCCGGCCGCTTGTGCGCGGCGAGCCGCGCGGCGAGGAACGCCGCGAGCGCGCCCGCGTCGACGCGCTCGCGCAGCTGCACGAACGCCACGATCTGCTCGTCGGCCCCGTGCGCGCGCCCGACCACCGCGCACTGCGCGACCGCCGGATGCGCGTGCAGCGCGACCTCGACGTCGGTCGCGTGCACCGTGTAGCCCGAGCGCTTGATCACGTCCTTGATCCGGCCGGCGAGGTGCAGCACGCCGTCCTCGTCGAAGCGGCCGAGGTCGCCGGTCCTGAACCAGCCGTCGTCGGTAAAGGCCGCGCGCGTGGCCGTCGAGTTGCGGAAGTAGCCGGCGAACACGTTCGGCCCGCGCACGACGATCTCGCCGACGTCCCCGCACGCGACCTCGGCGCCGGCGTCGTCGACGATGCGAACGCGCACGCCCGGCAGCGGCCGACCGGCCGCCGTGTCGCTGCGCGGCTCGTCGATCGCGGACTGGCAGACGACCGCCGTCGTCTCGGTGAGGCCGTAGCCGTTCTGCAATGGCAGGCGCAGGAGCGCCTCGACACGTTCCTTCAGCGCCGGCGACATCGGCGACGACGCGCAGGTGGCCAGGCGCACGTGGGGTGCGGCGAACTCGCGCGGGTGATCGCGCGCCCAGTCGGCGAGCTTGACGTACAGCGCGGGAACGCCCGGCAACACCGTGAGCCCGTCATCCCGCAGCGCGCGCGCGAGCTCCGCCGGCTCGAAGCGCGGGTACACGTACAGGCAGCCGCCGGCGCAAAGCGTCGTCAGCGTGATCGAGGCCAGCGCCCCGGCGAACGCGAGCGGCAGCGCGAGGTAGACGCGATCGTCGCTCCGGTAGCGCCGGGCGACGCTCTGCGCGCGCGCGAGGAACAGGAGGTTCTCGTGCGTCAGCATCGCGGCCTTCGGCGCGCCGGTCGTGCCCGACGTGTAGAGCATCACCGCCACGTCGACCGGCGACGGATCGGGCACCCGTTCGCCGGCGAAGCGCTCGACCCCGATCGCCCCGAGCGGCGCGAGGTCCGTCATGCGCGCCAGGCGCCGGGTCGCGTGGTCGGCGGCCGCGGCCGAATTGCGCGGCACGTAGAGCGCGAGGCGCGGATCGCAGTGCGCGGCGATCGCGTCGATCTCGCCGGTCGCGAGGCGCGCGGTCGCGAGGACCGGCCACGCGCCCAGCCGGCCGATCGCGAGCGCCAGCACGAGCGTCTCGATCGCGTTCTCGCCGACGACGAGCGCGCGATCGCGCGGACGCAGCCCCAGCGCGGCGAGCGATTGCGCGGCGCCGTCGACGGTGGACGCGAGGCCCGCGTGGCTCACGACGCGGTCGGCCTCGCGCAAGGCGGGCCGGTCGCCGTAGCGTGCGGCGGATTCGGCGATCAGGTCAGTGAGGCGGGGACGAAGCATGGAATCGACTAAGATCGCGGACCCTGGGTCGCCTTGCGCGACCGGTCCGGAGGCGACGATGGCAAGTGTACGGGAGCGGTTCGGGCGGCCGTTGCGGCTCGCGATCCTCGGCGGCGGTCCGGCGTCGTGGATCGGCCACATGCACCGCAGCGCGGCGGAGCTCGACGGCTACTGGAAGGTGGTCGGCGGCGTGTTCTCGAGCGATGCGAAACGGTCGCGCGAAGGCGGCGCATCGCTCGGCTTCGACCCGGCGCGCTGCTACGGCACGCTCGACGCGCTGATCGCGGGCGAGCGGGCGCGGCAAGATCCCGCCGAGGCCGTCGCGATCATGACGCCCAACGACACCCACTACCCGCTGTCGGCGGCGGCGCTCGACGCGGGCTTCGACGTCGTGTGCGACAAGCCGGTCACGCACGACGCGGCGCAGGCGCGCGACCTGGTCGAGCGCACGCGCAGGCACGGGCGGCTGTTCGCGGTCGCGCACGGCTACGCGGCCTACCCGATGACGCGCTACGCGCGGCACCTGGTGGAAACCGGCGCCCTCGGCGCGCTGCGTTACGTGCAGGTGGAGTACATCCAGTCGGGGCTCGCGCCGCGCATCGAGGACGGGCCGAAGAACAACCGGCTCGCCTGGATCCTCGACCCGCGGCGCAGCGGCCTGGCGCTGGTCATGAGCGCGATCGGCTGCCATGCGCAGCAGCTCGCGTCGTTCGCGGTCGACAAGCGCGTCGCGAAGGTGTGCGCCGACGTGCTGTCGGTCGTGCCCGACCGCACGGTGATCGACACCGTGTCGGCGCTGTTGCGCTTCGAAGGCGGGCTCGCCGGCACGTTCACCGCGTTCCAGGCCGCGGCCGGCAGCGAGAACGACATCCGGCTGCGAATCTACGGAGAGAACGGAATGGTCGACTGGAGCCACCGCGAGTGCTCGTACCTGCGCGTCGCGATGCTGAACCAGGGAGCGCGCGTCGTCGGTCGCGGCGACGCCGACCTGCCGCCGGAGATCGTCGCGCTCGGGCGCATTCCGCGCGGCCATCCGGAGGGCCTGCGCGAGGCGTTCGCGAACATCTACGCCGAGGTCGCGCAGGAGCGGATGCTGCGCGCGCTCGGCGAGACGGTGCCGGCGTTCCGCTACCCCCGCATCGAGGACGGCGCGCACACGATGGCGTTCATCGAGGCGTGCGTCGCGTCGGACGGCCGCTGGACCGACGTCGCCGGCTGACTCAGGTCTTCGGCGCCTTCGCGGCTTTCGCCTCGAGCCGCGCGTCGAACTTGTCGCGCACGATGATCGCGCGCTCGTGGGTGCCGCGCGCGATGCGGTCGACGCCGTCGTCGGCCTCGACCTCGAAGCGGAGCTTGCGCCCGTCGACGCCGACGAGCACGGCGCGCGCGGTCAGGATGAAGCCCGCCGGCGTCGCCGCCTCGTGGCTCACGTTCACGTGCGTGCCGACGGTCTGCTCGCGCGGCCAGTCCAGATGCGGCTTCGCGAGAAGGAGCGCGCACCACTCGAGGAATCCGACGAGGTAGCCGGTCGCGAGCACGGCCGGCATCTCGCGGAACTCGGCCGACTCCGGATAGAGCGCGGGCACGAGCTTCGAGGGCGGAAGCACGAAGCGGAGCTCGTGCGTCAATCCCGGCTTCAGCGTGTGCTTCACTTCGCGACGCCCGGCTTGACGATGGTCACGCGCGATTGCGCCGGCGCCGCGACCTTCGCGGGCGGCGGCGGCGGCGGCGGCTTGAGCGCCTCGTGCATCTGCGAGACGAGCTTCACGTAGTCGCGCGTCTCGGCGTAGGGCGGGATGCCGTTGTAGCGGTCCACGACGCCCTCGCCCGCGTTGTACGCGGCGAGCACGAGCTTGAGGTCGTCGTCGAAGCGCTCCATCAGGTCCTTGAGGTACCGCGTGCCGACGCGAACGTTGATCGACGGCTCCTTCAGCTTGTCGGCGACCGAGCGCTTCGCGTCGCCCGTGACGCCGTAGCGCTCGCCGGTCGCCGGCATGATCTGCATCAGCCCGACCGCACCCTTCTCCGACACCGCGCGCGGATCGTAGCCGGACTCGACCGCGATCACCGCCTGCACCAGGTACGGATCGAGGCCGTTGTCGCGCGCGTTGCGCGTCACGAGCGGCTGGAACCTCGCGACGTTCGGATGGCCGTCGATGCGCCTCCAGATCGCGTGCTCGCGGACCGCGTCGAGCGGGGTCATTCCGGCGGCCTCGGGCTTCGGCGCCGGCGGGACCGGGTCGAGGCTCGAGCGGCCCTTGAAGTAGAGCTGGTAGCGCTCGTCGAGCTTCTCGTTCGCGAAGTGCGGCTTGCCGGCCTCGTCGACGTAGGCCCACAAGTCGGCGCGCGCCGCCGGCGCGGCGAGCGTCAGGGCGAGAAGCACGAGGAAGAGGCGGACGATCATCGGCGGCGGCGAAAAGTCGGGCCAGGATCGGACCCCGCGGGGCGGTGAGCGTTCATCTTGACGAGCGTTCAATACCGTCTATACTTACGGTAACCGCATATCCGTACGGTACCCTCATGATGCGTCCTCGCCGGCCCACGGGACTTCCCTTCCGTCACCTGACGCTCGACCCGGACGCGCCGGCCGAGGCGCCGCGGCTGACCGCGCGGCAGCAACAGATCCTCGACTGGATCCGCGCCCACATCGAGACGGCCGGGATGCCGCCGACGCGCGCCGAGATCGCCGCGGGGCTGGGCTTCTCGACGGCGAGCTCGGCCGAGGACCACCTGCAGGCGCTCGCGAAGAAGGGGGCGATCGAGCTCAAGGCCGGGACGTCGCGGGGCTTGAGGCTCCGCGACCTGCCGGGGACCCCGATCCAGGGCACGCTGCCGCTGGTCGGGCGCGTCGCCGCCGGCCACCCGATCCTCGCAGCCGAGCACATCGAAGGCCGCTATC
>DATBSV010000103.1:0-3517 GCA_036559685.1 Casimicrobiaceae bacterium | reverse complement strand
CGCCCACCACGGGCTCTCGCCGGCGGACGTCCTCGGGGAGCTCGAGCGCCGCGAAGGGCGCTCGGGGCACGACGAGAAGGCGTCGCGCCGCTAGCGCCGGGGGGTCTTGAAGCCGAAGGCGATACAATGGGTCCTTCGCAGGTCCACTTTCGGCGCATGCAAGACCCGAACTGCCTCTTCTGCAAGATCGTCGCCGGCGAGATTCCGTCCCAGAAGGTCCACGAGGACGGCGAGGTGCTGGCGTTCCGGGACATCCGGCCGCTCGCGCCGGTGCACGTGCTGCTCGTCCCGAAGAAGCACATCACGTCGCTCTACGACGTCGCGCCGGCCGACGAGAAGGTGCTCGGACGCATGCTCGCGCTCGCGCCGGCGCTGGCGAAGGCGCAGGGCGCGGCGGACGGGTTCAGGACGATCGTCAACACCGGGCGCGTGGGCCGGCAGGAAGTGCAGCACCTCCACATTCACGTGATCGGCGGCGGGGAGCCCCTGGGCCCGATGCTGCCGCGCAAGGACTCCTGAGGAGAAGGACATGGGCGGACTGTCGATCTGGCACTGGCTGATCGTGCTCTTGGTCGTCGTGCTGATCTTCGGCACGAAGAAGCTGCGCAACATCGGGCAGGACCTCGGTGGCGCGGTCAAGGGCTTCAAGGAAGGCGTGAAGGGCGCCGGCGACGAGGCCGACGCCGCGAAGACGGCGGCCAGCCCCGAGGCGTCGCCGCCGCCGAAGGTCGGCGCGCAGACGATCGAAGGCGAGGTCCGCAAGGAAACCTCGACGCGGACCTAACGCGTTCGCGGCGGGCGGCTTCGAGGCCCGCGTGAGGCGGGACGCCTGCCGCCGTCCAGCCTCGCCATGTTCGACATCGGCTTCTCCGAAATCGTCGTCATCGCCGTCGTGGCGCTGATCGTCCTCGGCCCCGAGCGGCTGCCGAAGGCGGCGCGCACGATGGGGCACCTGTTCGGCCGGCTGCAGCGCTACGTCAACGACGTGAAGGCCGACATCAACCGCGAGATGGAGATCGAGGAGCTGAAGAAGCTGCAGCAGGAAGTGAAGTCGGCCGCGCGCGAGATGGAGCAGTCGGTGACGTCCGCTGCGTCGAGCGTCGAGTCGGGCATGCGCGACGTCGAGTCGCAGCTCAATGCCGGCGCGAGCGAGGCACATGCACAGCCCGCGACGCCGCCGCTGGCCGAGCCGCCCGCCGAGCCCGCGCCGGACGCGGTGCCGGCGCGCCAGCCGACGCTGCCCGGCTTCGACCGCATCTAGCGCGGACACGCGATGAGCGACGCGCAGGAAGGCCCGCAGGAAACCTTCATCTCCCACCTGGTCGAGTTGCGCGACCGGCTGCTCCGCGCGATCATCGCGGTGGTCGTCGTGCTGGTCGCGCTGTTCCCGTGGGCGAAGGAGATCTACGCGCTCCTCGCGAAGCCGCTGCTGGCCGTGCTGCCGGCAGGCGCGACGATGATCGCGACCGACGTGACCGGCACGTTCCTGGTCCCGCTCAAGGTCACCGCGATGGCGGCGTTCGTCGTCACGCTGCCCTACGTGCTCTGGCAGGCGTGGGCGTTCGTCGCGCCGGGCCTTTACCACCACGAGAAGCGCCTCGCGATGCCGGTGATCGTCAGCTCGGTGTTCTTCTTCCTGGTCGGAATGGCGTTCGCGTACTTCTTCGTGTTCCCGGTCGCGTTCGGCTTCTTCGCCGGCTACGCGCCGGCGGGCGTCCAGATGATGACCGACATCGACAAGTACCTGTCGTTCGTGCTGACGATGTTCATCGCGTTCGGCGCCACGTTCGAGACGCCGGTCGTCGTCATCGTGCTGGTGCGCCTGCGCATCGTGACGATCGCGAAGCTCAAGTCCGCGCGGCCCTACGTCATCGTGGGCGCGTTCGTGATCGGCGCGATCTTCACGCCGCCCGACGTGATCTCGCAGCTGATGCTCGCGATCCCGCTGTGGCTGCTCTACGAGCTCGGGATCGTGCTCGCGCGCCTGATCGGCACCGGGCCATCGCGCGAGGAAGTCGACAGCGTCGCCTGACCCTCCCGGGTCATTCCGCTTTTGGTCGCTTCCCGATCACGACGTCCAGGCTGACCGGCCTGGTCTCGCGCAGCACGAGCACCTTCTGCGTCGTGCCGGGCGCGAGCTCCGCGATGCGCGCGAGCAGCGCCGCCGTGTCGCGCGTCGGCTTGCCGCCGATCTCGACGACGACGTCGCGCGGCGCGAGTCCCGCGCGCTCGGCGGGACCGCCGCGCTGGACGCCCCGGATGACGACGCCGTCGGCGCGGTCGAGCGAGAGCGCGCGCGCGAGCTCGGCCGTCAGGTCCTGGGGCTCGACGCCGAGCCAGCCGCGCGTCACCTCGCCGTTGCGGATGATCTGCTCGAGCACCGAGCGCGCGAGCGTCACCGGGATCGCGAAGCCGATGCCCATCGAGCCGCCCGACTGCGAGAAGATCGCGCTGTTGATGCCGATCAGGCTGCCGTTCGCGTCGACCAGCGCGCCGCCCGAGTTGCCCGGGTTGATCGGCGCGTCGGTCTGGATGAAGTCCTCGAAGCGGTTGATGCCGAGCGACGTGCGCCCGAGCGCCGAGACGATGCCCGACGTCACCGTGTGGCCGAAGCCGAACGCGTTGCCGATCGCGAGCACCGGGTCGCCGACCTCGACGCGCTCGAGCGTACCGAACGTGATCGACGGCAATCCGTCGGCCTCCGCCTTCAGCACCGCGATGTCGCTCTCCGGATCGGTGCCGGTGACGCGCGCCTTGAGCGCGCGGCCGTCGGCGAGAAAGAGCTGGATGTCGTCCGCGCCCGCGACGACGTGGTGGCTGGTCAGCACGTAGCCGTCCGGCGAGACGATCACGCCCGAACCCAGCGAGGTCTGGCGGCGCGATGGAAGCCGCTCCGCGAATTCCGGGAACGAGCGGCGCAGGAACTCGTCGTCGACGAGCGGGACGCGCGAGCGCGTTTCCTTGGTGGTCCGGATGTTGACGACCGCCGGCGTCGCCTTGCGCGCGGCGGACGCCATCGATGTCCCGGCCATCGCGCCCGCGGGCGCCGCCGCCGGGGTTTCCTGCGTCAGCACGACCGGCCCGCCGCGGTTCGACAGGCGCGGCAGGAGATCGGGCCGCAGCGTCGCGACGACGAACAGCGCCGCCACGCAGAGGGTGCAGGCCTGGGCGAACAGGAGCCAGAATCGTCGCAGCAAAGGGGGCGCTCGCACTCCGTGGAACCCGGTCGGGAGTATACCGCCGGCCCGGGCGACCTCGCGCCGGTCCGGGGTCGGGTTGCGCATGCAAGGTCCTGATCCTTCGTCGATTTCATGGGTCGCCCTCCGCGGGAGCTTCCGGCGGGCAGGTCAAATCCCGTATAATCGGAAGGTTTCTCGCGGGCCTCGCGGCCGGCCGCGCTTTTCGCGCGGCGCGCAACGTTTCGAGCTGGCCCACGCGGCCGGGGCTCCTCGACGCATCCTCAGGCAAGGCGAGCATGGCAACCGATATTGCGGTGGACAAAGGGAAGCGACGCTTC
>DATBSV010000102.1:0-9089 GCA_036559685.1 Casimicrobiaceae bacterium | reverse complement strand
CGATCGGCGGTGCGCTGGATCTCACACCGCTGATCCTGATCGTGCTGATCCAGCTCGTGCTGATGCTGCCGGTCAGGTGGCTCGAACAGACGGTCGCGACGTTGCTGCGCTGATCGTTTTCCATTCTTGTGGGTCCGGCTTCAGCCGGACGCTTTTCGCCCATCGCAGGTCGTCCGGCTGAAGCCGGACCCACAAGCTTTCAGGCGTCAGCGAGCGCGGCGAACTCGCTCACCGACAGCGTCTCGCCGCGCCGCTGCGCGTCGATGCCTGCGGCGGCGAATTGCTCCGGCGTGACGAGCGCCGAAAGCGCGTTGCGCAGCGTCTTGCGCCGCTGCGAGAACGCCGCGGCGACGACGCGCCCGAAGCGCGACGGATCGCGGATCGCGGGCTTGGCCGCGCCGAGCGGAACGAGACGCGCGACGGCCGAGTCGACCTTCGGCGCCGGACGGAACGCGCCCGGCGGCACGATGAACAACCGCTCGATCGCAAACGTCGCCTCCAGCATCACGGTAAGCCGCCCGTACTCGGCCGTGCCTGGCTCCGCGGTCATCCTCGCGACGACTTCCTTCTGGAGCATCACGGTGAGATCGCGCAGCACGTGCGCCTGCGCGGCGAGGTGAAACAGGATCGGCGAGCTGATGTTGTAGGGCAGGTTGCCGACGACGCGCAGGTTCGTGCCCAGCGCCGTGAGATCGACTTCGAGCGCGTCGCCGACGACGAGCTCGAGCTCGGCGGGCGAGTAGCGCTCGCGCAACCGGGCCGCGAGGTCGCGGTCGATCTCGATCGCCACGATCGTCCCGGCGCGCGCGATGAGTTCGCCGGTCAGCGCGCCGAGCCCAGGCCCGATCTCGACGACGCGCTCGCCCGGCTTGGGCGCGACCGCGTCCGCGATGCGCGTCACGTAATGGGGATCGGCGAGGAAGTTCTGGCCGTAGCGCTTGCGCGCGACGTGGCCCTCGACGGTGCGCGTCACGCGCGGTCGGCGCGATGGCATCGACCGCTAGCGCGCGAGCGCGACGGCGAGGTCGACCGCGGCGACGAGGCTGCCCGGGTCGGCGGACTTCGCGCGCACGGCGTCGACGGCGAGATCGAGCGCCGTCCCGTGGTCGACCGACGTGCGCGGGAACGGCAGGCCGAGCGTCACGTTGACGCCGAGCCCGAAGCTCGCGGCCTTGAGCACCGGCAATCCCTGGTCGTGGTACATGGCGACGATCGCGTCGTAGCCGCGCGCGTGCGCCGGCACGAAAACGGTGTCGGCGGGAACAGGGCCATGTGCGTCGACGCCCGCGGCCCGTGCCTCCGCGATCGCCGGAGCGATCACGTCGAGGTCCTCGCGCCCGAGGTGGCCGCCTTCGCCAGCGTGCGGGTTGAGCCCGCACACGGCGATGCGCGGAGCGGCGACGCCGAAGCGGCGGCGGAGCTCCGCGTCGACGATCACGAGGGTCTCGCGCACGGCCTCGCGCGTGATCGCGGCCGGTACATCGGCGAGCGCGAGGTGCGTCGTGACCAGCGCGACGCGCAGCGGCGCTGCGTCGTCCCCGCCGACGAGCATCATGACGACGCGCGGCGTGCCGGTGCGCTCGGCGAAGAACTCGGTGTGGCCGGTGAAGGCGAGCCCCGCGTCGAGGATCGCGCTCTTCTGCACGGGCCCGGTCACCAGGGCGGCAAACGCGCCTTCCGCGCACGCATCGCAGGCGCGTCGCAGCATCGCGACGACGCTCGCGCCGTTGGTCGGATCGGGATGCCCGGGCACCGGCGGCGCGACGAGCGCCTGATGCCACACCTCGACGACGCCGCCCGACGGAGCGTACGACGCGGGATCGTAGTCGGCGTACTTCGTCTCGAGCCCGATGCGCGCGGCGCGCGACGCGAGCACGTCGCGGTCACCCAGGATCACCAGCCGCGCGGCGAACGGCCGCTCGGCATGGCGCATCGCGAGCATCGCGCAGAGCTCCGGTCCGATGCCGGCCGGCTCGCCGGACGTCACCGCGATCGGAGGACGTGCCTCACCCACCCGTTGCTCACTCGCCGAATCGGACGACCTCGATGCCCGGCGAGGTCTTGAGCGTGAAGCCGCCGTCGCCGTCGGCCTCGATGCGCGCCTGCGTGAAGCCGTCGAGCGAATTGGCCGGCACGCCGAACACCCACAGCTGCTCGAGCGGGTTCGTCGTGTCGATCTCGCCGGTGTGCTGCACCGCACGGCCGAGCGGCAGCGCGTGGCCCTCGCGACCGAAGGCCGGAAACTGGTCGAGTCCCGCGCGATAGCGGATCACCTGTCGACCCGCATAGCGCGCGCGGGTGTTGAGGTCGTACCACGCGCCGGGCGGCAGCGCGATGTCGACCTCGCCGCCGGGCTGCACGATCGGCGCGACGAGCACCGACTCGCCGCACAGGAATTGCGTCTCGAAGCGCTGCGTGAGCGTGTTGCCCGGGAACGCGAGCGGCATCGCGCGCATCACCGGCAAGCCGGTTCGCGTCGCCTGCACGACGACGCGCTCGAGGTACGGGATGAGCCGGTAGCGGAACGACAGCCACTTGCGCGCGATCGCCTCGGCCTCCGGACCGAACGCCCAGGGCTCGCGCTCGCCGATACCGTGCAGGCGCATGTGCGACGAGAACACCGTCGCCTGGAGCCAACGCAGGTAGAGCTCGGCTTCCGGCTGCTCGGCGCCGTAGAAGCCGCCGACGTCGGACGCGTGGTAGGGATTGCCGCTCATGCCGAGCGACAATCCGCCGCGGATCGACGCCGCGAGGCCTTCCCAGTCGCTCTGAGGATCGCCGCCCCAGCCGACCGGGTAGCGCTGGGACGCCGACCAGCCGGCGCGGCTCCATACCATCGGCAGGCCCGATTCCTTGTTGTGGAAACGCGCGGTCGCCTCGTACACGCAATGATTGTAGAGCTGCGGATAGACGTTGTGCAGGCGCGCGCCGGTGTCGCCGTTGAACGCGACAGCGTCGTCGGGCACGTGCTCGCCGAAATCGCTCTTGATCACGTCGACGCCGTCGTCGAACAGCGCCTTGTGCTGATCGCGCCACCATGCGAACGCGGCCGGGTTGGTGAAGTCGACGATGCCGCTCTCGGGCAGCGGCGTCAGCACCTTGCCGAACGGGCTCGTCGCAGGATGGGTGTCCCAGCGAAACACGTACGGATCCCCGAGAGACGTCGTCAGCAGGTAGTGGCGTTGCGCGAGCTCGTGGAACAGCGGATCGTTCACCGAGACGTACGGATATTCCCACACGCAAACGCGCATCTTGTGCGCCTTGATCGCGGCGAGCGAAGCGCGCGGATCCTTGAAGCGGTCGGGATCCCAGCGGAAGTTGAAGCGCGTCTCGACCTTCCACGCCGCGCGACCGTCGAGCGTCAGCACGTCGCACGGGATCTTGCGCTGGCGCAGCTTCGCGGCGACGTCCGCGGCTTCCTCGGGCGTCTTGTAGTACGCGCGCGATACCCACAGGCCGAGACTCCAGCGCGGCACGCCCGGCGCGCGCCCGGTGAGTTGCGTGTACTGGTCGATGATCCCGGCGGGCGTGGACGATGCGAACAGGAACAGGTCGAGGGCCTCGTCGTCGACGACGAGCGCATAGCTGCGGTGCGACCAGTCGGGATGGCCGACGCCGTGCACCACGCGTGCGGGCGTGTTGACAAAGAGTCCCCATGCGCCCCGACCGACGCCGGGGCTCCACGCGAACGGCGTGCTCTTGTACGACGCGCCGGTGTTGACGCCGAGCGCGTCGACGACCTCGGAGCGGACGAGTTGCCCGCGCTTGTCGAGTGGACCGAACTTCTCGCCGAGACCGTAGACCGGCTCGCCCGACGCGAGCGCGAGCGACGCGATCCAGCACGGCGTTCCGCGCAAGCGCCCGAACGCCGGAAGCCGCGTGAAGCCGCGGAAGTGCTGGTCGGTGATCGAGCTCGCGACCGGTTGGCCTTTCCACAGCAGGCGGAAGCGCAGCGGCGAGCCCATCAGCTCGAGCGTCGCGTCGCCGCTCGTGAACGTCCAGGCATCAGGCGACGGCTGCGCGACGGCGCATTGCTTGACGCGGCCGACGACGATGCCGTAGTCGGGCCGCGTGTTGGGGCCCGCACGCAGACGGAAGACGCCCGGGCCGAAGCACGACACCTCGAGCACGTCGCCGGTCGACGTCGCGAACGACGCCCCGGTCGCCGTCGAGCCCAGGCTGTTCGGCGCGTCGAGGCGCAGGAAGGCGGACGGATCGATCATGCGCGC
Organism: Casimicrobiaceae bacterium; assembly: GCA_036559685.1. GTDB lineage: Bacteria > Pseudomonadota > Gammaproteobacteria > Burkholderiales > Casimicrobiaceae > VBCG01. Next base: position 4,860 of record DATBSV010000102.1, on the reverse strand, counting down.
GTCATCCGGCGTAGAGCGGCTCGGGCAGCCCGGGCACGTCGACGCGCATCGCGAACACGCCGCCGGACTGCGGCAGGCGCGCGAGCTCGTCGTCGGTTCGCTGCTGGCGCGCGCTCGTCACGAAGAGCGTGCGCAGGTCCGCGCCGCCGAACGCGCACATCGTCGGGCACATTGCCGGGACCGGCAGCTCGCGCACCGTGCGCCCGCCACCGTCGAGCTCGACGACGCGGCCGCCGCGGTAGAACGCTGTCCAGTAGTGACCCGCGCTGTCGACCGCGCCGCCGTCGGGACGGTCGGTCTCGCCGTCCCATTGGGCGTACACGCGCGGCGACGACGGCGTGCCGGTCGCGCCGTCATACGCGAATGCGCGCACCGCGCGCGTCGGCGTGTCCGCGTGGTACATCGTGCGGCCGTCCGGGCTCCATGCGAGCCCGTTGCTGATCATGATGTCGTCGAGCACCGGCTCGAGATCGCCGCCTGGGTCGAACCGGTAGAGCGCCGCCGAATTCGCATCGCGCTTCTCGTTCATCGAGCCGACCCAGAAGCGTCCCTGGCGGTCGACGCGCCCGTCGTTGAAGCGATGAGTCGACGGATCGTACGGCGCGTCGGCGACCTTGCGCTCGAGCTTGCCCTGCGCGTCGGCAAGCCACACACCGTCACGCAGCGCGACGACGAAGCCGCCGCCCGCCCGCAAGCCGAAGCTGCCGATCGACGAAGGCATCGGAATGGCGCGGTGCGTGCCTGCTTCGGGGTCGTAGCGGTTGAGCGACGGCGCGTTGATGTCGACGAAATAGAGCGCCTGCTCGGCGATCGACCACATGGGGCATTCGCCGAGGCTCGCCTTCAGATCGAGCGCGCAGCGGAATGGGGACGCGGTCATCGTTGTGGTTCTGTCGCGTTGAGCCGCATCGTACAGGAGAACGCAGCGCCCGGAGGCAGGCGCCGGGTCCCCGTGTCCGGCTGCCCGCGCGCGGCGCGGTTGAACGCATCGGTCATGTGCGTCGCCGGCTCGAAAGCGAGAAAGTCGCGGCCCGCCGGTACGTAAACGATGCGCCGGTCGAGCGCCGAATCGGCGACGATCGTCAACGCGACACCGGCGTCGGGCCAAGCGATCGTCGCCGTCCCGGTCGACGGCTCGAACACGTGGTCGAGGACCACCTCGCCGAGCGGACGCGCCGTCGCGTAGTGCCAGTCGGCCGGCACGGCGACGCGCTCCACCGGAAGCTGCGTGGCGTCGTTGAGCCATACGCTTGCCGCGTCGAACGCAAGGGTCGTACCCAGGGGCTTCGGAAAGAACGGATGCCAGCCGAGGCCGAACGGAAACGCCACCGCACCGGTGTTCTCGATGGCGAGGCGCGCGCTCAGCGTCGCGCCCCTGTCATCGGCACGCAACGTGAAGGTTTGCGTCGCCCGGAATGGCCAAGGCCAGGCCGAGGCGTCGTCGCCGCTCGCGTCGTGGTCGAGCGCGATCTGCGCGCTCGTCGACGCCGCGGCGACGGTCGTCCACGCGCGTTGCCAGCCGACGCCGTGGATCGCGTGCGGCGAATCGCCGAAATTGCGGGCAAGCGCGTGGTCGCGCCCGCCATGGCGCAGCGTCGCATTGGCGATCCGATTCGAGTACGGGACGAGCGGGTAGCACGCGTGGCGTCGCACGTCGCGCACCACGCGCGCGTCCGTTGGCGTCGGGCGGAGGACGTCGTGGCCGCGCCAGCGAAACGACGCGATCGCCCCGCCGACGTCCGGGACGATCTCGACGATCGCCTCCGCGGCGGCGAGCGTCAGCGCGGTTGTGGGTCCGGCTTCAGCCGGACGCTTTTCCATCAATACGGCCCTTGCGCCTTCGGCGCCGGCGCCGTGCCGCCGCGCAGCTTGCCGAGCCATTCCTGCGCGCGCCCGACCATCATGCTCATGTCCGAGCCGACCGCGATCCAGTTGTAGCCGTACTTCGCGAAACGCTCGACCATCTCCGGGTTGGGGCCGATGATGCCCGTCGGCTTGCCTAGTCGCTTGCACACCGCGGCCGCATGCGCGAGCTTTGCCTGCACGTCCGCATGCGCGATGTCGCCGAGGTGGCCCATCGACGCCGACAGGTCGCCGGGCCCCACGAACACCGAGTCGACCCCCGGCACGTTCGCGATCGCCTCGAGATTGTCCAGCGCCTGCAGCGTCTCGACCTGCACGGCGACGCAGATCTCGCTCGCCGCCGCCTTGAAGTAGCCGGGCACGGTCCCGTAGCGGCTGCCGCGATGCACGCCTGCGGCGCCGCGAATGCCGTCGGGCGGGTAACGCGTCGACGCGACCGCGCGCGCCGCCTCGGTGGCGTTCTGCACGAACGGGAAGAGGAGCGTCTGCGCGCCGGCGTCGAGCGCGCGCTTGACCATCACCGCGTCGTTCCAGGGCAGGCGCGTGATCGCCGAGGCGGGCGTGCCCGCGATCGCGCGCAGGATGCCGATCATCTGCGGCGTATCGATCGGCGTGTGCTCCATGTCGACGACGAGGAAGTCGAAACCGACGCACCCGAGCGCCTCGGCGGTCGACGGCGCCGCGCTCATCAGCCACGCGCCGAGCTGCGGCGTGCCGGCGGCGATAGCATGCTTGAAGGCGTTGCGGGGAAGGTCCATGGGACGCGGTTCAGTGGGACTGGTTAGGAATCATCCGGGCGCCCCCATTGGGAAACGCCTCCGAAAGAAATATGCCGGAGGCGAACATGCCTCCATACGTGCCCGCGACGCTGATTTCCCCCGGGCCCGGGAACTGTGTCCGGTCCGCGAGGTGCACCCCTTCGCCCAACACGGAATGCGCACCCACGCGCGAGCCATGCCCTACGACGGTGCGGCTTGCGAGCCAGCACCACGGGCCGATTTCGGCGCCGGTGCCGACGACGGCGCCCGACCCCACTATCGTCCCGCGTCCCAGCTTCGCGCCCGGCTCGACGATCGCTCCGGGACCGATGAACACGTTGTCGGCGAGCACGGACGAAGGATCGGCGAACGCGCGCGGATGCACGAGCGTCGCGCAGCGAAATCCCTTCAGCCGCAGCCTGGTCCACAGGTCGAAGCGCTCGAAATTGAGTGCCCCCACGCCGATCGCGGCGAACACGTCAGCCGAAGCGGGATCGTCCTGCGCCAGGTTGTCCAGCGAATCGTCCGTGATGCTACCGGGCGCGAGATCGATGATCCGTACGCGATGCTTGCCGCGCTCGGCGACGCCGATCGACGCCGCGAGCGTGGCCAGCGGCGCTTCGCCGACGACGACGAGAGCGCGAGGTTCGTTCATGACGCCATCAGCCGGCGATAGACCTTGGCGACGCGGCGTAACCGATACTCGTAGTGGCCGTGCAGCGCGTGCGGCGAAGCGTCGGCGAGGGCATGCTGAATGCCCTCGAACACGACCAAGTCCTCGTCAGCCACGCGCTTCTCGCCATTGAGATGGCCCCACAGGATCGCCGGAGCCGCCGGAAGCGACTGGTTGCGCTTGCCGAGTGCCATCGTCATGCGCACCTCGGTCCGGTCCGGCGCGATCGGCACGGACTGATGAAACGAGTGGACGACGCCCGCCATCACCATGTAGTTGACGTTCGGGTAGATGAACAGGTTGACGTACGTGCGCGTGTCGGCGCAGCGCTCGACGGCGTCGTGCCAAGGCAACGCGGGGAAGTCGAATACCGCGCTCGACTCGAACGACAGCTCGCGCAGGTCGTCCTCGATCTCCGCATCGGTGACCGGCGGCGGACACACCGGGTGCTCCACGGTCTCGGGAGGCCGCATCTTCGGCAACAGCGGCGCGAACGATTCCGGGTGCACGAACGGCACGTGATTCCAGTCGATGACGTTCTCGAAGGCGAGCTTCCAGTTGTAGCGCCCGTCGATCCGGGCGAACATCGCGTCGTCCCCGGCGACACCGGTGATCTGTTCCATGCGCCCGATGAACGCGGGGTGGAACTGTTCCTCGAGCGGCAGCGGATCGGGATCTAGGTTGACGAAGACGAGCCCGCCGACGACGCGCAGCGCTACCGGCTCGAGCCGGAGCGTCGATACGGTCTCCGGCGAGAGACCGTAATTCGCTTCGTTCCCGGGGATCGACTTCACGCGTCCTGCGTCGTCGTAGACCCAACCGTGGTATGGGCACGCGAGCCGCCGCTGACCGAAATCCGCGGTCTGCACGGCCGACTGCCGATGCGCGCAGCGGTTGACGAATGCCTTGAGGCCCGACGCGGTGTTCTGCACGACGATCGGCACGCCGCCGATGCGATGCGTGAGGAATGCGTCGGGCGCGTCGAGCGTCGCGCGAAAACCCGCGACGATCCACAGTCGCCGGAACACGCACCTTTCCTCCGCGGCGAGTACGGCCGGCGACGTGTAATCCGACGGCGCGAGGATCGAGCGCATCAGTACGAGTAGAAGTCGGTCAGTTGGGCTTGACGGGCTTCATCGCGTCGACGAGCGAGGTCAGGTGCGCGCCGAGGCCTTCGGTCTGGGACCTGTCGAGGAGCATCGCGACCCACCCGAACGCCGGCGTGCGCACGCCGAGTGCCGTGCGCGTGCCGTCCGGTGTCGTCTGCACGGCGAGGCGCGGCGTGTCGATCGTCGGGCACGAGCCCGCGGGGACGTCGAGCGGGACCTCGGGCGACATCGACGCGCGCAGGTAGCCGAGATGTTGCGCAAGGATCTCGAGCTCGTGCGCGCTCAGGCGCACGGTCGCGCCGCCGATCGTCAGCGAGACGTGCTCATGGCGCGCGTCGTACTCGTGGGCGACGCCGGCGGGGAGTGGATTCGACATGGCATCCGGGACGGTGCTGCGGGGCCTGGAAGCATATCAGCCGAGCGCGCTTCCAATGCGCTCGCGTTCAACGGCCCGACA
>DATBSV010000101.1:0-1564 GCA_036559685.1 Casimicrobiaceae bacterium | reverse complement strand
TCGGCGAGGCGCTTGTTGAGCACCGCGTACAGCCGCCCGGTCTCCTTGACGTAGCGGTTGATCGCGTACGGGAGCTTCTCGGGCGCGTAGTGCGAGAAATGGTGATTCTGGCCGGCCATGGGGCCGAGGCCCGCCATCTGCCAGAACAGCCACTGCGACACCTCGACGCGGCCGCGCAGGTCCTTCGGGTAGAACTTCCCGGTCTTGCCCGCGAGGTAGAGCAGGATCGCGCCCGACTCGAAGATCGACACCGGCTCGCCGCCGCCGGGCGGATCGTGGTCGACGATCGCCGGGATCCGGTTGTTCGGCGAGATCGCGAGGAACGCCGGCGCGAACTGGTCGCCGCTCGAGATGTTGATCGGCTTCACCGCGTAGGGAAGCCGCGCCTCCTCGAGGAAGATCGTGATCTTGTGGCCGTTCGGCGTCGTCCAGTAGTAGAGGTCGATCATGGCGTCAGTAGGTCCCCGGATACTGGCCGCCGTCCATCAGGACGTTCTGGCCGACGATGAAGCCCGCGTGCGCACTGCACAGGAACGCGCACATCGCGCCGAACTCGTCCGGCGTGCCGACGCGACGCGTCGGGTTGGCCGCGCGCGTGGCGTTCAGCACTTCCGCTTCCGGAATGCCTTGGGCCTTGGCGCGCGTCGCGGTCATGCCGCGCAGGCGGTCGGTGTCGAACGGTCCGGGCAACAGGTTGTTGATCGTGACGCCGTGCTGCGCGACCTTGCGCGCGAGCCCCGCGACGAAGCCGGTGAGCCCGCTGCGCGCGCCGTTCGACAGGCCCAGCACGTCGATCGGCGCCTTCACTGCGCCCGACGTGATGTTGACGATACGCCCGAACTTCCGCTCGATCATGCCGTCGACGGTCGCCTTGATGAGCTCGATCGGCGTCAGCATGTTCGCGTCGAGCGCCTTGATCCACGCGTCGCGGTTCCAGTCGCGGAAGTCGCCGGGTGGCGGACCGCCGGCGTTGGTGACGAGGATGTCCGGCGACGGGCACGCGGCAAGCGCAGCCGCGCGACCTTCGGGCGTGGTGATGTCGCACGCGACCCAGGCGACGCGTCGTCCCGCGCCCGCGCCGATTTCCTCGGCGGCGCGCTTCACGTCCGCCTCGGTGCGCGCGCAGATTGTCACGTCGACGCCTTCGCGCGCGAGGGCCTCCGCGCAACCGCGGCCGAGCCCTTTGCTCGCCGCGCACACGAGCGCGCGCTTGCCGGCGATGCCGAGGTCCATTGCTCTCCTTGAGGGTTACGTCGCGCGCGCGACGGTCGTCCGTCGAACCTGCAGCACGGTCGCGATCGCGACCAGGAAGCACGCGGCCGCGCTTGCGAACACGGCCTTGCCCATGCCGTGGTCGAGCATGAAGCCGAACCACACCGGGCCGATCATCGAGCCCAGGTCCAGCGCCGAGTAGACGAATCCATAGACGCGGCCCGACGCGCCCGACGGCGTGGCCGAGCGCACGATCATGTCGCGCGACGGCCCCGTGATGCCGGTGCAGAAGCCGACCACCGCGAACATCGGCAGGATCACCGCGATCGGCGGCTCGAGGATCGACATCAAG
>DATBSV010000100.1:0-7184 GCA_036559685.1 Casimicrobiaceae bacterium | reverse complement strand
CGCACTCGCTGCACGACCCGTGCGTGCTCGACACGTTCATCGCGGTCGTGCGCTACGTCGACGGCGGCCCCGCGAAGCCGTGGTGGCACTACACGCCCGAGCGCAAGCGGCTGTTCCGCGGCACCGCGAAGGCTCCCCGATCCTCCTCCTGTTGAGGTGCTTGAACGGCGGGCACGCCCTCCCCTTCGGGCGCGCCCGCCGACCTTTTTCCTCGCGATGGAAAATCTTCTCTACGGCATGCAGGGCTCCGGTTCCGCCGCGATCGAGGCGGCGCTCGAGCTCGCGCGCGTGCCCTACCGCATCGTCGAGACGGCGAGCGCGCCCGGCGCCTCGCCGTCAAGGGTCGGGCGCGCGAGCGCACCTCGCCGCCCACCGTCCCGCGCTGCACGCGACGATCGCGCGCATCGAGTCCCATCCGGTGATCGCGCCGGTGTTCGCGCGCCACTGGCCCGTGAAAACCTGAAAGGAAAGGACAAGCCATGAGCGTCAAGACCACGCCCGACGGCTACCACAGCGTCACGCCTTACCTCATCGTGAAGGGTGCCGCGAAGGCGCTCGACTTCTACGCGCGCGCGTTCGGCGCGAAGGAGAAGCTCCGGCTGCCGATGGGCGACATCATCGGCCACGCGGAGATCGTCATCGGCGACTCGCACGTCATGATCGCCGACGTGATGGACGACGGCCACAAGGACCCGCGCAAGCTCGGCGGCACGCCGGTGAGCCTCATGATCTACACGAGCGACGCCGACGCGATGTTCAGGCGCGCGATCGCCGCGGGCGCGAAGCAGCTCAAGCCCGTCGAGAACCAGTTCTACGGCGACCGCACCGGCGTGCTCGAGGACCCGTTCGGCCACGTGTGGTCGATCGCGACGCACGTCGAGGACGTCTCCGACGAGGAAATCCGCCGTCGCATGGCCGCGATGCCCGGATGATCTCCGCCGCCGCCGCGCTCGCCGCCCGCCTCGCGCATCCCGCGATCTGGCGCGGCGGCGAGTGCGCGCCCGAGCCCGCGAGCGTGCCGACCGGGCACGCCGCGCTCGACGCGGTGCTGCCGGGCGGCGGCTGGCCGGGCGCGGGGCTCACCGAGATGCTGCTCGCGCGCGAGGGCATCGGCGAGATCGCGCTGATGCTGCCCGCGCTTTGCGCGCTCCAGCGGCTGCGGCGCGACATCGTGTGGGTCGCGCCGCCGCACCGGCCCTACGCGCCCGCGCTCGCCGCGGCCGGCATCGACCTCGATCGCTTCCACGTCGTGCGCTGCTCGCGCCCCGACGACGCGCTGTGGGCGTGCGAGCAGGCGCTGCGCGCGCCCGAGTGCGGCGCGGCGTTCGCGTGGCTTTCGACGCGCGACGAGCGCCTGCTGCGCCGGCTGCAGGTCGCCGCGCGCGAAGGCCGCACGCTCGGCGTGCTGTGGCGCCGGCCGGGCGAGCGCGCCGGCGCGTCCGCCGTGCCGCTGCGCCTCGGCTTGTCGCCGCAGGAAGGCACCGGCCGGCTCGCCGTGCACGTGCTGAAGCGCCGCGGCGGCACGCTCGCGCGACCGGTGCTCGTCGACCTCGACGCGCGATCGTTCGTAACGGCGCACAAGACGACGCGCCCGCGTCCGCTGCCCGCGTTTCCGCCGGCCGCCGGGCCGCCCCAAGGCCGGCGTGCCCCCCGGGGGGAGGCGAGCGAAGCGAGCTTCGGGGGGATCACCATCCGCGAAGCTGTCCGCGCGACCCCGCCGCGCCGGGCGCGCCGCGCGGCGTCCTAGGAGGCCGAGCATGCTCGCCCGCCACTACTACCGGATGGCCTGCCAGAACGCGTGGGCCAACCACCGGCTGCACGCCGCGTGCGCGCAACTGACGCCCGAGGCGTTCGCGGCGACGCGCGTGAGCTTCTTCCCGTCGATCGTCGCGACGCTCAACCACATCCTGACCGTCGACTGGTACTACGTCGACGCGCTCGAGCGCTGGCAGCGGCGCCACGAGGTCAACGCCGAGCCATGGTCGTTCTACGAGCCCGAGGTTCCCTTCACGGACGCGCGCGAGCTCCGCGCCGCGCAGCGCGCCTGCGACGACCGTCTGGTCGCGTTGGGCGACGCGCTCGACGACGCGCGCCTCGCCGAAGGCGTCGCGCTGATGCGTCGCGCCGGCCTCCAGCACGAGCCCGCCCATCGCCTGCTCGACCACCTGTTCCAGCACCAGATCCACCACCGCGGCCAGGCGCACGCGATGCTCGCCGGCACGAGCGTCGAGCCGCCGCAGCTCGACGAGTTCTTCTGCGCGAACGAGGCGCACCTTCGCGCGCGCGAGCTCGCCGAGATCGGGCTTTCCGAAGCGAAGATCTGGAGCTGAGCGAAAGCCGTGCTGTGGATCGCGCTGCGGCTGCCCGACCTGCCGCTCGAGGTCTACGCGCGCGCGCAAAGCCTCGACGACGCGCTTTCGCCGTTCGCGGTGACCAGCGGCGGCTCGCGGCCGCGGATCGTCGTCGCGAACGCGACGGCGCGCGAGGCCGGCGTCAAGCGCGGGCAGCCGGTCGCCGGCGCGCTCGCGCTCGTGCCCGGCATCGTCCTGCGCGAGCGCGACGAGGCCGCTGAAGCCGCGGCGCTCGAAGCCGTCGCGACGTGGGTGCTCGGCTTCACGCCGACCGTGAGTCTCGCGCCGCCGCGCGCGGTGCTGGCCGAGATCGGCGGCAGCCGCAAGCTGTTCGGCGGGCTCGGGCCCCTCGTCGACACGATCGCGCGGGGCTTGCGCGAGCGCGGCCACGCCGTGCGTCTCGCGATCGCGCCGACGCCGCTCGGCGCTGACGTGCTCGCGCGGCTCGGGCACGAGGCTCCCGTGTCGACGCGCGATGCGCTCCGCGAGGCGCTCGCCCAGGCGCCGCTCGCGGCGCTCGACCTCGACGCGAAGCTCGTCGACACGCTCGCCGCCGCCGGCGTGCGCACGATCGGCGCGGCGGATGCGCTGCCGCGCGACGGGCTCGCGCGGCGCTTCGGCGACCGCCTACTGTCCGCGCTCGACCGCGCGCATGGCCGCGCTCCCGACCCGCGCCTGCCGTGGACGCCGCCGCCGAGCTACGCAGGCAAGCTCGCGCTGCCCGCGCCGGCGCACGACGCCGCCGCACTCGGTTTCGCCGCGCACCGTCTCGCGCAGGAGCTCGCGGCGTGGCTTCACGCGCGGAGCCTCGGCGTGTCGCGCTTCGAGCTCGCGCTCGTGCACGAGCCGTGGCAGCGGACGCGCATCGGCCGTCCGGCGACGACGATCGTCGTGCCGTTCGCCGCGCCCGCGCGCGCGATCGGCCATCTTTCGACCGTGCTGGCCGAGCGGCTCGCGCGCGTCGCGCTGCCCGCGCCGGTCGAGACGCTCACGCTGACCACGCTCGAGACCGCGCCGCTCGCCGGGCGCGAGCTCGGCCTTTTGCCCGGCGACGAAGCCGACGCGCCCGCGGTGCCGCTGGTCGATCGCCTGCGCGCGCGCCTCGGTGACGACGCGGTCGTCGGCTATGCGACGCGCGACGAGCACCGTCCCGAGCGCGCGCTCTCGGAATCCGGGATCGCGAGCCGGACGTCCGCCGCGCCGTCCACGTCGCTTCCCGACGCGCCGCGTCCGCTGTGGCTCCTCTCCGAGCCCGCGCCGATCGGCGCGTCGATCACGGCCGCACCGTGGGTGCTGCACGACGGCCCCGAGCGCATCGAGTCGGGATGGTGGGACGGCGACGACGTGCGCCGCGACTACTACGTCGCGGAAACGCCGCGCGGCGAGCGCGCGTGGATCTTCCGCGACCACCGCCACGGCACCGACGACGGCGAGTGGTGGCTGCACGGCTGGTTCGCGTAGCGGCGTCGCTGCGTACAATCGGGCCGATGGCCAATGCGCACACCTATGCCTCGCTCACGCCCGACCTGGTCCTCGACGCGCTCGAGACGGTCGGCGTGCGCGGCGACGGCAGGCTGATCGCGCTCGGCAGCTACGAAAACCGCGTCTACCAGGCGATGCTCGACGACGGCCCGCCCGTCGTCGCGAAGTTCTACCGTCCCGGCCGCTGGAGCGACGCGCAGATCGCCGAGGAGCACGCGTTCGTGCGCGAGCTCGCCGACGCCGAGGTGCCTTCGGTGCCGCCGCGCGACATCGGCGGGCGAACGCTGCACGTGCACGCGAGCTTCCGCTTCGCCGTCTACGACAAGCGCGGCGGCCGGCCGCCCGAGCTCGACCGCGACGACGTGCTCGAATGGATGGGGCGCTTCCTCGGCCGCCTGCATGCGGTGGGCGCGCAGGAACGCTTCGCGGCGCGGCCCGCGCTGGACCCGGAAACCTTCGGCACGGTGCCGCGCGACTACCTGCTCGCGTCCAGCTTCATCCCTTCCGACCTGCGCGACGCGTGGACGGCGGCGGCATCGCTCGCGCTCGAAGGCGTGAAGCGCGCGTACGACCGCGCCGGCGATGTCGCGGCGATTCGCCTGCACGGCGACGTGCACGTCGGCAACGTGCTGTGGGTCGCGGATGGCAGCGAACGCGGACCCCACTTCGTCGATTTCGACGACGCGCGCAGCGGTCCCGCGATCCAGGACCTCTGGATGCTGCTGTCGGGCGATCGCGAATCGATGGAGCACCAGCTCGCGAAGGTGCTCGAAGGCTACGAGCGCTTCCGCGCGCTCGACCGCCGCGAGCTTGGGCTGGTCGAGCCGCTGCGCACGCTGCGCCTCCTGCACTACTCGGCCTGGATCGCGCAGCGCTGGGACGACCCGGCGTTCCCGGCCGCGTTCCCGTGGTTCGGCACGAACCGCTACTGGCAGGACCGCATCCTCGAGCTGCGCGAGCAGATCGGCGCGATGGAGGAATTTGCGCTAGTGGTGCCGTAGCGCGCGCGAGGACGCGACTAGCGCCGCGGCCGAAAGGACGGCGAACGCCGCGCCGAACGCGAACGCGTAGCGCGCGCCGAATGCGTCCCACAGCGCGCCGGCCGCCGCGCTCGCGATCAGGATGCCGATGCCCTGCGCGAAGTTGAACACGCCGAACGCGGTGCCGCGCAGGTCGGCCGGCGCATGTTGCGCGACCAAGGCCGCGAACACGCCCTGCGTCAGTCCCATGTGCAGGCCCCACAGGGCGGCGCCGGCGAAGAGCAGCGCACCGCCGTTCGCGAACGCGAGCGACGCATGCGCGGCGACGAGCGTCGCCAGTCCCGCGTACAGCATGACGCTGCCCTTGCCGTCGTCGAGCGCCCTGCCGGCCGGATACGCGGAAGCCGCGTAGACGACCGACATCACGACCATCACCCACGGCGCCTGGACGGGCGCGAAGCCGACGTCGGCGGCGCGCAGGACCAGGAACGCTTCCGAGCAGCGCGCGATCGCCATCAGCGTCGCGATGCCGGACACGAGCCAGAACGCCAGCGGCAGCCGGTTCGCGTCGGCGAGCGACAGTTTCCTGCGCTCGCCGGAACCGCCGCCGATGCGGTCGGGCTCGTCGACGCCGAACACGATCAGCGCGACGCAGATCGCCGCCGGGATCACCGCGATCCAGAACGCGTGCTGGAAATTGCCGGCGAACACGGCGAGCGCGACGATCGCGATGATCGGCCCCAGCACCGCGCCGACGGTGTCGAGCGTCTGGCGCAGCCCGAACGCCGCGCCGCGCACCTCACTTGGCGTGATGTCGGCAATCAGCGCGTCGCGCGGCGCGCCGCGGATGCCCTTGCCGATGCGGTCGGCGAAGCGCGCGCCGGCAACCCACGCGAACGACGGCGCGAGCGCGAAGATCGGCTTGGTCAGCGCGGCGAGCCCGTAGCCGGCGAGCACGAGCGGCTTGCGCTTGCGCACCGCGTCCGACCACGCGCCCGAGAACACCTTGACGATCAGCGCAAGCGCTTCGGCCGCGCCCTCGAGCATGCCGATCGCGAACATCGACATGCCGAGCCCGGTCGCGAGGTACAGCGGCAGCAGCGCATGGATCATCTCCGACGAGACGTCCATGCACATGCTCACCAGTCCCAGCACGACCACACCGCGCGGGACGCCGCGCAATGTCATGGCGCTACCCCGCGCAGCCGTGTTCCTTGACGACGCGCCGGGTCGATGCCGGGTACTTCTCGAGCTTCGCCATGGGCCGAATCGGCCGGCGCACGAGCTCGCCGCCGCAGTTCGGGCAGACGCCTTCGAGCACGTCGCGCGCGCAGGCGGCGCAGAACGTGCACTCGAACGTGCAGATCGTCGCGTCGCGCGACGCGGGAGGAAGGTCGACATCGCAGCACTCGCAATTCGGTCGTAGCTCGAGCATGGGGTTCTCCGCTCAGACTAGCGTGACGCGCGCGCGCACGACGCCGGCGCGCTCGTGCCGCGCGACGAGGTCGACCGTCGTGCCCGGCTGCCCCTTGACGACCCACTCGAGCCGGATGCGGTCGTCGGTCACGTGGTAATCGGGCCAGAACGAGACGCCGGTGTGCTTGTGCGCGCGACCTTCGAGCTGGCCGTGCTCGTCGCGCGCCTTGCCGACGACCAGTGTCGCGCCGTCGGGCAGCGACACCTCGCTGACGAGCCCGCGCACGGTCTTGCGTGCGAGCGCGCGCTTGGACACGTACGAAGGCAGCCAGCCCGTGTTCTGCACGACCATCTCGATCTTCCACGTGTCGCTTCCCGCACGCGTCGCGCCGGCGTGCACGAGCTCGAGCTTCGGCGACACGAGCGCCTGCCATACGATCCACGACGGGAAACGCTCGAGCTCCTTGGCGAGGAACTTCGGCGGCGGGTTGCTGAACGCGTGGAAGCGGTTCCACCCGCCGATCTCGACCATCCCGAGCTCGGGATGGTCGAACGGCTTCCAGCCCTTGTGCCCGATGCCGCCGAGCTTCTCGTCGCTCCAGCGGATGAGCTTCAGGTCGTCCTCGGGCGCGTGGTCGCGGAACCAGTCGATGTACTTGTACTTCTCGACGCCGGCCTCGCGCATCGGCGACCAGATCTCGACGACCCACACGAACGCGCCGAGGTGCTCGTAGAGCCAGTCGAACGTGCCGCCGATCACTTCCTTCGGGTGGTAGCGGAACTCGTGATAGACCGAGATCGCGGGGTAACCCGTGCGCTTCTCGCCCTCGCGGCCGACTGCCTGGTAGACCCACAAGTCCTCGGCGTGCATCTCGTCGTCCGCCTGGTGCTCGAACGGGCGCAGCAGCACGCCGCTCCACGTGTGGAACGCGGTGCCCCCGCCGATGTTGCGGTG
>DATBSV010000099.1:0-1695 GCA_036559685.1 Casimicrobiaceae bacterium | reverse complement strand
CTTCTGGATGCCGCGGAGGCGCTCGTCGCCGACGAGGGCTATTCGGCCCCGTCGCATCGCTCGATCGCGCGCCGCGCGGGCGTGCACGTCGCCTTGGTCAACTATCACTACGGCAGCAAGGAGATGCTGCTGGAGGCGGTCGTCGCGCGCCGCGCCGACCAGTTGATCGCCGCGTGGAAGCGCGCGCTGGCCCCGGCGCTTGCCGGCGGCGACACGCCGAGCACGGAGGAAGTGCTGCGCGCGTATTGGGCGCCGTTCGGGATGCCGAGCGCGCTGGCGGACGGCGAGTGGCGCAACTACCTTTGCACGGTGGCGTGGCTGTCGCAGGCGCAGGAAGGCGACGCGTGGTGGTCGCACCAGTTCGGCGGCATCGAACGCGTGTTCCGCGATGCGCTCGGACGCGCGCTCCCGGGCGTCGCGCCGGAAGCGATCGAGCGCGGCTTCCGCTACGCGCGCGAGCTGCTCGACGACGTGCTCCTGCGTCGCTGCAACAAGGCCAGCGGGCGCTGCAACGCGCCGCCGGGCCTGCGCGAGAACGACGTCGACGGCCTGATCGCGTTCCTCGCGGCCGGTCTCGACGCCCTTCCCGTCGTCGATACTCCGGCGCCGACCATCAGCCGCAACCACGTGACGGCGGTGTCCGGCGACTGACGCCGGCCCCGCTTGGACACCCGTACAAGGGACCCGGGGGACGCGCCGGTAAAGTCCGCGCACACCCCGGTTCAAGAACGGTCCATGCTTCGCCGTCTTGCGTACGTCAGCTACCCGGCGGCGGACCTTGCGCCAGCCGAAGTCAGTCGCATCATCCACGTCTCTCGCGTCCACAATGCGGCGCACGGCATCACCGGCGTCCTCGTCTACACCGGCACCGATTTCGCGCAACTGATCGAGGGGCGCCACGAATCGGTCGAGACGCTGTGGCGCAGGATCCAGGCCGACAAGCGCCATCGCGAACTCCTGTCGTTCCTGGACGAGCCCACCGATCGCGCGTGGTTCGAGACCTGGCGCATGGGCTACCTGTACGACGACACGCTCAGCCAGCAGATCGCCGAATGGCGCGCGTTGCGCGCGAAGCTGTCGCTGGTCGAGCGCGACACCCTGCGCTCGCTGCTCGCTTCGGCCGACGCGTTCTAGCCGCGCATCAGCCGCGCACGCAACGCGCGTACCGCGCTCGCGGGCGTCGTCAGCACCGGAACCTGCACGACCTGCGCGACCGCGCCGGCCGCGCGCGCGAGGCTGAACTGCGCGAGCGCGACGACGTCGACGTCGGGCGACGCCCGCGTCAAGGCCTGCGCGACCATCGCGTCATGGCGTGGGCCGTCGCCGCGGTCGAGCGCCGCGAGTGCGCCTTCCGCCAACACCGGCACGACGGTCACGTCGGTGGGGAATTCCGCGGGCATCGACGCGAGCGTCGGCGCGAATGTCGCGACGAGCGCGATGCGACCGCGGCCGCGGCGCGCGAACGCCGTCGCCTCGTCGACCATCGCCTCGTTGGGCTTGAGCACCGGATGCTGCGGCCAGCGGCGCGCGACCGCGTCGATGCAAGGACCGAAAGCCGAGCACGTGAACAGGATCGCCGAGGCGCCGGTGCGAAACGCGTAGTCGCCGAGCGCGAGGAAGCGCTCGGTCATCCGCTCGTCGAGCCCGCCGCCGCGCGCGAGGTCCGCGGACAGGCTGTCGTCGAGCAGGTTCATG
>DATBSV010000098.1:0-10062 GCA_036559685.1 Casimicrobiaceae bacterium | reverse complement strand
GTCGATCTTCTGCTCACGATTGGCGATCCGGCCTCCAAGGCCGCGAAGGAAGCGACGTCGACAATCCCGATCGTCTTCGTCGCGCCAGGGGATGCGGCGGAAACCGGCCTGGTCAAGAACCTCGCGAGGCCCGAAGGAAATGTCACCGGGATCAGCGATCCGGCCTCCGAGTTGAGCGCAAAGCGCCTTGGGCTTCTGAAAGAGGTCGTACCGCACGCAACGCGCGTCGCCGTGATCTGGAATGCAGACGATAGGGCGATGACGTTGCGTTACCGCAATGTCGAAAGAGCTGCGCGCGACCTGCACGTGACTATCGAGCCTCGCGGCGTGCGCAACGCCTCCGATATCGACGCAGCTCTCGCCACGTTCTCCAGGGAGCGACCCGACGCGCTGCTTCTGCTATCGGATGCGCTGACGGGTGGAAATCGCAAGAGAATCCTTGATTTTGCCGCGGCACAGAACATCCCGGCGATGTATGAATTCGGGGGCTATGTCCGGGGCGGCGGTTTGATGTCATATGGACCCAGCATCGACGACATGTGGGGACGTGCCGCGGTCTATGTCGACAAAATGCTCAAAGGGTCGAAACCCGGTGAGTTACCGGTAGAACAGCCAACAAGGTACTACTTCCTTGTAAACCTCAAGACCGCAAAGGCACTCGGCCTTACGATCCCGCAATCGCTGCTGATGCGTGCGGACGAGACGATTCAATGACGTGTGCTAAACCGACACGAGCCGGTGCAGCGTGTCCGGATCGGCGGCGAGCGCATCGCTCGCCGACCGGTGCACCACCTTCCCGCGTTCCAGCACGATCGCGCTGCGGGTCAACGCCAATGCGAGTTTCGCGTGCTGCTCGACGACGATGACCGCCATTCCGCCCTCCGTGACCAGATCGCGGATGACGCGCACGAGCTCCTGCACGATGATCGGCGCGAGGCCCTCCATCGGCTCGTCGAGCAGCAGCAGCGACGGATTGACCATCAGCGCGCGGGCGATCGCGAGCATCTGCTGCTCGCCGCCGGAAAGCTGGTTGCCGTAGTTGCCCCTGCGCTCCTCGAGCCGCGGGAAGAGCTTGTAGACGCGCTCCGTCGTCCAGCGACCCGGGCGCGCGACGGCGGTGAGGTGCTCGTGGACGGTGAGCGACGGGAACATGTAGCGTTCCTGCGGCACCCAGCCAAGGCCGGCCCGGCTCCGCGCATGGCTCGGCATCGCCACGATGTCCTGGCCGCGCCACACGATCTTCCCGCCGCGCAATCGCGTGAACCCCATCAGCGTCACGAGCAGCGTCGTCTTGCCCATGCCGTTGCGGCCGAGGACCGCGAGGCTGTCGCCCTCGTCGATCGACACCGACACGTCGTCCAGCACGATGCCGTCGCCGTAGCCGGCGGTGACGTTCTCGACGCGTAGCAGCTCAGGCATGCTGCGCCTCGCCCAGATACACCTCGCGCACGCGCGGATCGGCCGCGATCTCCTGCGGCGTGCCTTCGGTCAGCACCTTGCCGCCGACGAGCACCGTGATGCGCTCGGCGAAGCGGAACACGAGCTCCATGTCGTGCTCGATGAACAGGATCGTCACGTCGCGCGGCAGTCGCGAGATGACGCCGAACAGCTCGGCGCTCTCGCCGGCCGGAATGCCGGCGGCGGGCTCGTCGAGCAGCAGGATCTTCGGCCGGGTCGCGAGTGCCAGCGCGATCTCGACGAGGCGCTGCTTGCCGTACGGCAGGTTGCGCGTCAGCGTGTGGGCGTCGCCGGCGAGGCGCAGCGTGTCGAGCAGCGCCAGCGCTTCGGCGGCTTCCTCGTCCTGGCGCGCGACGGTGCTGTACCAGACATGCGCCCGGCCCCTGCGCTCGCAGATCGCCAGCACGACCGACTCGAGGACCGTCAACCCGGCGAACAGCGTGTTGATCTGGAACGTCCGCGTCATGCCGCGCTTGACGCGCTGGTGCTGCGGCAAGTCCGTGATCCGCGCGTCTCCGAGCCAGACCTCGCCCGACGTCGGCGCCAGCGCGCCGGTCAGGAGATTGATGAGCGTCGTCTTGCCTGCGCCGTTGGGGCCGATCAGCGCATGGCGCGCGCCTTGCGGGAACGACAGCGTGACGTCGCTGTTGGCCGTGAACGCGCCGAACGCCTTCGACAGCCCCTCGGTACGAAGTGCGACGGCGCTCATTGCCTCGCCCCGCGAAAGCGCGCCACGAGACCATCGAGCGCGCCTAGGATGCCCCCGCGTCCGTACAGCACGACGACGACCAGCAGCAGGCCGATCCAGAACTGCCAGTAGATCGGGTTCCAGTCGGACAGCCAGTGGTGCGCGATCATGAACACGGCCGCGCCGACCAGGCCGCCGTACAGGCGCCCGATCCCGCCGAGCACGAGGATGATCATCAGGTCGGCCGAGCGCGGGAAACCGAACACGTCCAGGCCGACGAACTGCGTCGTCTGCGCGAGCAGCCCGCCTGCGACGCCCGCCATCCCCGCCGAGATCGTGTAGATCGCGACGAGGCGCCGTCCGACCGGGGATCCGATCGCCGGCATGCGCTTCACGTTCTCGCGCACGCCGCGCAGGCTCAGGCCGAACGGCGACGCGACCAGCCGTCGCGCGAACATGAACATCACGAACAGCACGGCGAGGCTGTACAGGTACGCCGTGCTGCCGGTGAGATCGAAGCTCCAGACGCCGAACAGCTTGCTCATCGTCACGCCGGACAAGCCGTCCGCGCCGCCGGTGATCGACGGCAACTGGTTCGCGGCCTCGAACAACATCAGCCCGATGCCGAGCGTGACCATAAGCCGCGCGAGATCGCCGCCTCGCACGACGAGGAAGCTAGTCGCATAGCCGACGACGGCACCCGCGACGCCCGCCGCGACCAATCCGGACAGCGGCTCGCCCCACCCTCTCACGGCCAGGATGCCCGCCGTGTACGCGCCTATCCCGAAGTACGCGGCGTGGCCGAGCGACACGATGCCCGCGTAGCCCAGGATCAGGTCGAGCGAAAGCGCGAAGAGCCCGGTGATCAGGATCTGGCTGCCGAGCACGCGGTGCTGCGGGAACACGAAGAACGCCGCGACGGCGACGAGCCAGAACGCGATCTCGATCGCGCGCAGGCGATCGTTCGGCAGATGGATACGCTGGTCGATCGACGGGACGGCGGGCACGCTCATGCCTTCCGCCCGTAGAGGCCTGCCGGGAACAGGATCATCAGCACGACCATCAGGAAGTAAATGATGAACGAGCCGACCTGCGGCACGTAGTACTTGCCGGCGACGTCGCAGATGCCGAGGATCATCGCGGCGACGAGGCCGCCCTTGATCGTGCCCGCGCCCCCGATCGCCACGACCAGCAGGAAGTACACCATGTACTTGAGCGGGAACGTCGGATCGAGGCCGAGCACGTCGATGCCGAGCCCGCCGCCGAGTCCCGCGAGCCCCGAGCCCAGCGCGAAGGTCACGCCGAACACGCGGTTGACGTTGATGCCGAGCCCCGCCGAGGCGACCGCGTTGTCGACCGATGCACGAACCTGCGCGCCGAAGCGCGTGCGCGTCAGCAACAGGTGCAGCGCGACCGTGATGACGGCGACCACCGCGATCAGGAACAGTCGGTACGCGCCGAGCCCGATGCCGAGCACTTGCACCTGACCGCGCAGGACGTCGGGCAACCGCACCGGTTGCTGCGACGGCCCGAAGAAGTACGTCAGGGCAGCGACCGACATGAACACCAGGCCGATCGAGAACATCACCTGGTCGAGGTGCGGCGCCTTGTACAGGCGCACGTAGAGCGTGCGCTCCAGCACGATGCCGGCGGCGGCGGCGACGACGAAGGCCACCGGCAGCGTCGCGAGGAAAGGCACGCCTGCGCGCGTCATCAGCACCACGCAGGCGTAGCCGCCCAGCATCGCGAACGCGCCGTGCGCGAGGTTGACGAAGTTCATCAGGCCCATCGTCACCGACAGGCCGATGCTGATGACGAACAGCAGGCTGCCGTAGGCAATGCCGTCGAACAGCACGCCTGCCAGGTTGCCCAGCACGCCGGGGTTTCCCTTGCGCTTCCGCCGCGATCAGCCGGCGGGGCCGACGTTCTCGAACCTCGCGAACTCGATGTTCCAGGGCTGGCCGTTCACCATCTTCACTTCGCGCAGGTAAACCGTCTGCACGACATCGCGCGTGGCCGGGTCGATCATCATCGGGCCCCGAGGGCTGACCCACTTCATGCCCTTCATTGCCTCGACGAGCTGCTCGCCCGTGCCATTCGGCGCCTTCTTCACTGCCTCGTAGATCAGGTGCATGCCGTCATAGCCGCCGACCGAGTGGAAGTTCGGACGCATGCCGGGATTGGCCTTGGTCATCGCCGCGACGTAGGCCTTGTTCTCGGGCGAGTCGTGCGCCGCCGAGTAGTGCATCGACGTGATCACGCCGACCGCCGGCGCGCCCATGCTCTCGAGGATGTCATCGTCGACGACATCGCCGGGGCCGATCAACTTCATTCCGGCCTGCTTCAGGCCGCGCTCGTCGAACTGCTTCATCAGCGCGAGGCCTTCGCCGGAGGGCACGAACACGAACAGCGCGTCGGCCTTGGAATCCTTGGCGCGTTGCAGGAACGGTGCGTAGTCCGGATTGCGCAGCGGCGTGCGGACGGACTCGACGATCGCGCCGCCCGCGGACGTGAACCGCGTCTGGAACGCCTTCTCGGCGTCGAGACCCGGCGCGTAGTCGGTCACCAGCGAGAACACGCGCTTGATGTTGTTCTGCGACGCCCATAGCGCGATCGGCGTGGTGTTCTGTGGCAGCGTGAAGCCGGTGCGCACGATGAACGGCGAGCGTTGCGGGATCACCTGCGTCCCTGCGCCCATCACCACCATCGGCACTTTCGCCTCGGTTGCCACCGGCGCGGCCGCGAACGCGAGAGGCGTCAGGCCGAAGCCCGCGAGGATCGTGACCTTGTCCTGCACGACGAACTCCGAGGCGATCCGCTTGGTCGTCTCCGGCGCGAGGCCGGTGTCGTCCTTGATGATCAGCTCGACCTTGCGGCCGGCAACGGTGTCGCCGTTGCGCTCCATGTAGAGCTTGCACGCCGCCGAGATCTGCTTGCCGGTCGACGCGAACGGTCCGGTCATCGGCAGGATCAGGCCGATCTTCACCGGCGTCGCCTGCGCGAACGCGAAGCGCGGCAGCGCGCCCATCGCAGCGGTGCCTGCGACGCCCTGCAGCACGCGCCGGCGGGTCGAATCGATGCGTTTCTTCATGGCTCCTCCTGGTTGGTTTGACGGCGAATCCTACGACAAATCCTTCACGCGCCGCGCGCCTCGGCCTCGAGCATCGACGCGAGGAGCCGCCGGCCCTGCGTAGGACCGACGTCCGCCTTGACCGCGATGCTGAACACCGGCTCGGCCACCGTGCCGATGTTCCGCTGCTGCGATTCGAGCATGGCCTTGTCCTCGTCGAACGTGCGGCCGACGTTGGCGCGCAGGAACTCGGTCACGCCGGGCTCGTCGAGCCGGAAGTTGCGCGCGAACGCCCAGAAGTAGTGCGTCGAGCCGGGGCCCTCCGGCGTCATCAGGTTGATCACGCGTCCCTCGACGCGGTTCGACCCCGGCGGCGGGTCGAGCGGCTGCACGCCGACGTCGATCACGATGTAGCCGGGCGGCCGGTACACGGTGCGCTGCCAGCGGTCGATGGGGTCGGTGGGCTTGAGCCTTCCGAGGAACTGGTAGAAGGGCGGCGGCGTGCAGCCGGGCATTTCCTTGACCACGCGCACCGCGCCGTCCTCGACTTTGACCGCGGCGGGCGATTCGGCGACGGCCTCGTGCCCGATCGTTCGCGTGTGCACGTAGGTCTCGTGCGACAGGTCGAGCAGGTTGTCGTTCAGCAGGCGGTAGTCCGCCGCGACGTTGTGGTAGCCGTCGGCGGCGGTCCACGCGGGATCGTCGAGCCAGTGCACGTCGGGCACGGTCGACGCGTCGGCGCGCTCGGGATCGCCCATCCAGATCCACACGAGCCGGTGCTTCTCGACCGCGGGATAGGCGCGGACGCGCGCGCGTTGCGGGATGTAGTCCTGGCCGGGGATGGCCACGCACTTGCCGGTCGTGTCGTAGCACAGGCCGTGGTAGCCGCAACGCAGCGTATCGCCGATCAACGTGCCCATCGACAGCGGCGCGGCACGATGCGCGCAGCGGTCCTCGAGCGCGACCGGCGCGCCCGTCGTCGAGCGGTAGAAAACGAGCGGCTCGTCGCAGATGCGACGCGCGAACAGTTGTCCACCCACGATCTCCCGGGAGAACGCGGAGACCTGCCAGCAGTTGCGCAGCCACATGACGATCTCCTTCAGGCTGTCGCGTGCGCCGCCGCCGGCATCGCCAGCCAGGCCGTGAGCGCTGCGGCGACCGCATCGGGCTGCTCCATCGGCGCCATGTGGCCGCAGTCGTCGAACGCGACGAGGCGGCTGCCCGGCACCAGCGCCGCGATCTCTTCGTGTTGCGGGAGCGGGCTCCACGCGTCCTGGCGTCCGCACGCGACGAGCGTCGGCATGCGCAGGCCGCGCAGCAAGTCGGCAACGTCGGGTCGCGACAGCAGCGCGTCGATTTGCGCGGCATACGTGTCGGGCGTCTGGCGCTCGATCATCGCGAGGATCGCCTCGACCAGCGCACCATCGCGAAGGCGGTCCGCATGCACCATCGCGCGCATCCACTCGCGGCCCATCGTGCGCATGCCCTGCAAGCGCGCGAGTGTCAGCAACGCCAATCGGCGCTTGCGCTCGTCGTCGCCGGCGCCGCCATCCGGCCGGCTCCTGTACCCCGTATCCAGCAACGCGAGCCGCGTCACACGATGCGGCGCGCGCCGCACGACCTCGAGCGCGACACGTCCGCCCATCGAGTGCCCGGCCAGGGCGAAGGTCGGCGGCGCGTCGACGAGGACGCGCCCCGCCATCGACGCGAGGGTGTGCTCGGTCGAGTAATCCGCGACGCGACACGCCGCATGCCGCTCGAGCGCGGGAATCACCGGCGCCCACGACGCGTGGTCGCACAACAGTCCGGGCAGCAGCAGGAGCGTAGGAATGCTCAATGGTGCCGCGCCGACGCGTTGACCGCGCGCGCGCTCCTGTTGCCCAGGCGCGGGAAGACGCGCCGCGCGTTGCCTTCGAAGATCTTGTGGCGGTCCTCGGACGACAGCGTCTTGAGCTGGTCGACGTAGCGGCGCGTGTCGTCGTAGTGGTGGCCGGTGTCGGGGTCGATGCCGCGCACCGCGCCGACCATCTCGGACGCGAACAGGATGTTGTCGATCGGCACGACCTTGCTCAGGAGCTCGACGCCCGGGTAGTGGTAGACGCAGGTGTCGAAGTAGACGTTGTTGAGCAGGTGTTCGCGCAGCGGCGGGCGCTTCATGTCCTGCGCGAGGCCCTTGTAGCGGCCCCAGTGGTACGGCACCGCGCCGCCGCCGTGCGGGATGATGAACTTGAGCGTCGGGAAATCCTTGAACAGGTCCGATGTCAGGAATTGCATGAACGCCGTCGTGTCGGCGTTGATGTAGTGCGCGCCGGTCGCGTGGAACACCGGGTTGCACGACGTGCTGACGTGCACCATCGCCGGCACCTCGAGCTCGACCAACTTCTCGTAGAGCGGGTACCACCAGCGATCGGTCAGCGGCGGCTCCTTCCACCATCCGCCGGAAGGATCCGGGTTCAGGTTGCAGCCGATGAACCCCAGCTCCTTGACGCAGCGCTCGAGCTCCGGGATGCACCCCTCGGGCTTCGCGCCCGGCGACTGCGGCAGCTGGCACACGCCGACGAAGTTGTCCGGGTAGAGCTGGCACACGCGATAAACGAGGTCGTTGCAGAGTTGCGACCACTCGCGGCTGGTCGTCTCGTTGCCGATGTGGTGCGCCATGAAGCTCGCGCGCGGCGAGAAGATCGTGAGGTCGGTCCCGCGCTCGCGCTGCATCTTGAGCTGCGCGTTCTCGAGGCTCTCGCGGATCTGGTCGTCGCGGATGACGAGCTCGGAGCGTCGCGGCGACTTCGACGGGTCGTCGAGCGCCGCGACCTGGCGCTTGCGCCACGCCTCGAGCTCGGCGGGGGCGGTCGTGTAGTGGCCGTGGCAGTCGATGATCATGGCGGTCGTCTAGGGCTGCGTGGCGAGCTGCTTCTCGAGGCTGTCGAGCGTCCGGTAGCACGGCAGCACCTGCGCGACGCTCGCATTGGGCTCGCGCTTCTCGCGGATCGCCGCGACGAACTCGCGGTCCTGCAGCTCGATGCCGTTCATCGAGACGTCGACCTTCGAGACGTCGATCTTCTGCTCCCTGCCATCGAAGAGATCGTCGTAGCGCGCGATGTAGGTCCCGGTATCGCCGATGTAGCGGAAGAACGTACCGAGCGGACCCTCGTTGTTGAACGAGAGCGACAGCGTGCAGATCGCGCCCGACGAGCTCTTGAGCTGGATCGACATGTCCATCGCGATGCCGAGGCTCGGGTGGATCGGACCCTGCACCGCGTGCGCGGTGACGATCGATCCCCGGGTCTGGTACGCGAAGAGGTCCACCGTGTGCGCGGCGTGGTGCCACAGCAGGTGGTCGGTCCACGAGCGCGGCTGGCCGAGCGCGTTGATGTTCGTGCGGCGGAAGAAGTAGGTCTGCACGTCCAACTGCTGGAGGTGGAGCTCGCCGGCCACGATCTTGCGGCGCACCCACTGGTGGCTCGGGTTGAAGCGCCGCGTGTGGCCGACCATCGCGACCTTGCCCGACGCCTTCTGCGCAGCCAGCACCGCCTCGGCGTCCTTCAGCGAATCGGCGAGCGGGATCTCGACCTGCACGTGCTTACCGGCCTTCAGGCAGGCGATCGACTGGCTCGCGTGCATCTGCGTCGGCGTCGCAAGGATGACCGCGTCGACGTCCTTCCGCGCAAGGCTTTCGTCGAGCTCGGTCGCGACATGGCCGATGCCGAACTTGCGCGCCGCCTCCTCGGTCGGCTCGCGCGTGCGCCCGACCAGGGACGTCACCTTGACGCCGTCGATCTTCGCGAGCGCTTCGAGGTGCTTGATGCCGAACGCGCCGGCGCCGGCGAGGCAGATGTTCATCGCGGGTTCTCGAGGATGATGTGGCCGACCGCCGTGTTCGACGCCGGCACGTGGTAGAAGCGGTAGACCTCGCGCGCGTGACGGTCGAGCGCGCCGCGCATGATCAGCCACATGACGAGCTCGATGCCTTCGGAGCCCGCCTCGCGCACGTAGTCGACGTGCGGGATTTTCGCGAGCCCTTCGGGGTCCTGCGTCAGCTTGTCGAGGAAGCGCGTGTCGAATTCGCGGTTGATGAAGCCGGCGCGCGGGCCCTGCAGTTGATGCGACATGCCACCGGTGCCCCAGATCATGACGTTCAGGTCTTCGTCGAACGATTCGACGGCCTTGCGGATCGCGCGGCCCAAGTTCCAGCAGCGATTCCCGGTCGGCGGCGGGTACTGGACGACGTTGACGGCGAGCGGGATCACCTTGACCGGCCAGGCCGCGGGCTGCCCGAACATCAGCGAGAGCGGCACCGTAAGCCCGTGATCGACATCCATCCGGTTGACGATGGTCATGTCGAACTCGTCGAGGATCGTCGACTGCGCGATGTGCCACGCGAGCTCGGGATGGCCCTGCACGACCGGCACCGGCCGCGGTCCCCAGCCCTCGTCCGCGGGCTGGAACGACTCGGCGCACCCGATCGCGAACGTCGGGATGACTTCGAGCGAGAACGCGGACGCGTGGTCGTTGTAGACCAGCACGACGACGTCGGGCGTGTGCTCGCCGATCCAGCGCTTGCTGAACTCGTAGCCCTTGAAGACCGGCTGCCAGTACGGCTCGTGCGTCTTGCCGAGGTCGATGGCCGCGCCGACGGCCGGGATGTGCGACGTGGTGACGCCTGCGGTGATGCGTGCCATGGCTACCTGGTCGGATCCGATTTGCTGCGGTTGCCCTGCGGCGGGCGGCCGCCGGCCACCATCATCGCCTTGTACTGGTCCTCGGGGACGCCGGTCATCTTCGACGCGAGGTTCTGGAACGAGAAGCCGTCGGTCGCGCCGATCTTCGCGAGGAAGTAGATGTTGCC
>DATBSV010000097.1:0-10367 GCA_036559685.1 Casimicrobiaceae bacterium | reverse complement strand
TCTTCGTCACTTCGGTGCGCGGCAGCGCTCCCGAGCCCACGATCGCGGCCAGCGCCGACGACGGGGTCATCGCCTTCATGAAGGCGGCGTTCGGCTTGCGCTTGCCGCCGGACTTCTTGGCGGCCTTCTTGGCGGGGGCTTTCTTGGCAGGGGCCTTTTTCGCCGGAGCCTTCTTGGCGGCGGGCTTCTTGGCGGGGGCCTTCTTGGCGACGGGCTTCTTGGCAGCTTTCTTCGCGGCTTTCTTGGCAGTAGCCATGGTTCTCCTTCCTGTCGAACGTGGGCGAGCGGACGAATGTGCCGATCACGCTGAAGCGGCCCTCCTGTCATGGGTAACCCGCTCCATCGGCGGCGACTATACCGCATTTTCCTAGGGGGCAAGCGGGTTTTTCATAGGGAGAATCGCGTTCGGAGTCCGGGTGTTTCGCCCGCGCAACGCGCGCCCCGTTTCCGCTCGCGCACGCTTGTCCGAGCACGCGCGCGGTGCAAGACTCGCTTCCCATGACGCTCTCCGGCCTCGCGCTCGCGCTCGCAATAGCCCCCGCAGTTGCGTTCTCGCCGCTCGCGGAATCGCAGGCGCAGCCGCAGGCGCCGATGCGCCCGATCTTCGACGCGCACCTGCACTACAACGACGAGGCGCGCGAGCCGTTTCCGCTTGCGAGCGTCCTCGCGCTGTTCCGCGAGCACGGCGTGCGCACGATCCTCGCGACGTCGCGGCCGAACGACGGAACCCGCGCGCTCGTCGACGCGGCGAAACGCTCGCCGTCGAGCGCACCGCGCGTCGTGGCGTTCATCCGCCCGTACCGCAACCACGCCGACCGCGGCACGTGGTTCCGCGATCCCGCGATCTACGCGCTGATCGAGCAGGAGCTCGCGCGCGACATCGACTGGCGCGGCATCGGCGAATTCCACGTCTTCGGCGCGGAGGACGCGGGGACGCGCGAGGTCAAGCGCATCGTCGACCTGGCCGTCGCGCGCGGGCTGTGGCTGCACGCGCATTGCGACGAGGCCGCGCTCGAGGCCCTCTACCGCCACGATCCGCGTGCGCGCATCGTGTGGGCGCACACCGGCTTTAGCGTGCCGCCCGAGCGCATCGCGCAGTGGCTCGAGCGGCATCCCACGCTCGTCGGCGAGCTCTCGTATCGCTACGACGTGACGAGCGACGGAAAGCTCGACCCCGCGTGGCGCGCGCTGATGACGCGCCACCGCGACCGCTTCGTGATCGGCTCGGACACGTGGATCAACGAGCGCTGGTCGAGCTACGGCGAGATCATGGCGCTGTATCGCGGCTGGCTCGCGCAATTGCCCGCGGACGTCGCCGACGACATCGCCTGGCGCAACGGCGAGCGGCTGTTCGCGCCGCGCTAGCCCGGCGCCGCGCCGGCGCGCGATGCTAGAATGCGCGCTCCCGTGGATCCGGCGAGCCAACGCACCGACTACCGCCGCGCGTCGCTCGACGCGGCCGACGTCGACGCCGATCCGATCCGCCAGTTCTCCGCGTGGTACGACGCGGCGGCCGCCGCGGACGTCCCCGAAGTCAACGCGATGACGCTCGCCACCGTCGATGCCGACGGGCGGCCGTCGGCGCGCATCGTGCTCCTGCGCGGTGCCGACGCGCGCGGCTTCACGTTCTACACGAACTACCGCTCGCGCAAGGGGCGCGAGCTCGACGCGCGCCCCGACGCCGCGCTGCTGTTCTTCTGGCCGCAGCTCGAGCGCCAGGTGCGCATCGAAGGGAGCGTCGCCCGCGCGGAGCTCGCCGCCGCGGACGCGTACTTCGCGAACCGCCCGCGCGCGTCGCAGCTCGGCGCGTGGGCGTCGCCGCAGAGCGAGCCGATCCCCGATCGCGCGTGGCTCGAGCGCGCGCACGACGAGCAGGACAGGCGATTCGGCGCCGCCGGCGTGCCGCGCCCGCCGCACTGGGGCGGCTACACGCTGCGGCCGCACGCCTTCGAGTTCTGGCAGGGACGCGCGTCGCGCCTGCACGACCGCATCGTCTACCGTCGCGCAGGCGACGGGTGGACGATCGGGCGGCTCGCGCCGTGACCGCCGATCGCGCGCGGCGCCGCGCCTTCGCCATCCTCGTCGCGCTGGGCATCGCGAACCACACGGTGATCGCGGGCGCGCGCGTCGACGTGTCGCTCGACGCCCTCGCGCGCGGCGCGTCGCCGGCGACGGTCGGCGCGCTGATGGCGCTGTTCGCGCTGTTGCCGGCGGTGTTCGGGATCGCGATCGGGCGCTACTCCGACCGCGTCGGCGCGATGCGCCCGATGATCGTCGGCACGCTCGCGCTCATCGCGTCGATCGCGTTGCCGGCGCTGTGGCCGGGCTTCCCGGCGCTGTTCGCGTCGGCCGCGCTGGTCGGCTTCTCGTTCACGCTGTTCCTGGTCCCGATGCAGCACGTGACCGGCGAGCTCGGCGAGCCGCGCAAGCGTGCGAAGCGCTTCAGCCTCATCGCGCTCGCCTATTCGATCTCGGGGATGCTGGGTCCGCTGATCGCGGGGTTCGGCATCGACCACGCCGGGCACCGCGCCACCTACGCGATCCTCGCGCTCGTCCCGCTCGTGCCGCTCGCGATCTTCGCATCCGCGCGCATCACGCTGCCCGCGCCGGCCGTGCACGCGGATCCACGCGTCGCGCGCGGGATGTTCGACCTCGTCCGCGTCCCGACGCTGCGCCGGCTCCTCGCGATCAACGCGCTGTTCTCGCTCGGCTGGGACCTGCACACGGTGTTCGTGCCGATCTACGGCGCGCAGCTCGGGCTCACCGCGAGCCAGATCGGCACCGTGCTCGCGGCGTTCGGCTTCTCGACCTTCCTCGTGCGCATGGCGATGCCGTGGATGGCCGCGCACGCGACCGAGACGCAGGTGATCGCCGCGGCGCTGTTCGTCTCCGCGGCCGCCTACCTCGCGTTCCCGTTCGCGGGCGGAGCGGCCGTGCTCGCCGTCATGTCGTTCGCGCTCGGCCTGGGGCTGGGCGCCGGGCAGCCCATGGTGATGGCGTTGCTGACGACCCATGCGCCGCCCGGGCGCATGGGCGAGGTCGCCGGCGTGCGAATGTCGCTCCTGCAGTCGATGGCGGTCGCGGTGCCGCTCGCGTTCGGCGCGATCGGCACCGGCATCGGGCTGGTCCCGGTGTTCTGGGGCGTCGGTGCGTGCCTCGCGACCGGCGGCGTCGCCGCGCGCAAAGTGGGCTAGCCGCGCCGGGTCAACCCGCGGCGGTTCGCTTCTTCAGGCGATCGAAGTGCGACTTGCGGAACTTCGCGACCTTCGGCGCGACGACGCCCATGCAGTACGGCTGCCGCGGGTTGTTCGTGAAGAAGTCCTGGTGGTAGGCCTCGGCCGGCCAGAACGTCGCCGCATCGGCGAGCTGCGTGACGATCGGCGCGTGCCACAGCTTCTCGGCGTCGAGCTCGCGCACCAGCGCCTCGGCCGTGCGGCGTTGCTCGGGCGTCTGCGCGAAGATCGCCGAGCGGTATTGCGTGCCCTCGTCGTGCCCCTGCCGGTCCTTGGTCGTCGGGTCGTGGATCGCGAAGAACACGCCGAGCAGGTCGCGGTAGCTCACGACGGCGGGGTCGAACACGACACGCACGACCTCGGCGTGACCGGTGCGTCCGCCGCACACTTCCTCGTAGGTCGGCCGCGCGCCCGCGCCGCCCGCGTAGCCCGACTCGACCGACACCACGCCCTCGAGCTCGCGGAACACCGCGTCGAGGCACCAGAAGCATCCGCCGCCCAGCACGGCGGTCTCGTAGGTCTTTCCGTCCATGGCCTGCCTCCGTCGGGGGACGCCCATCGTACTCCGCGGCGAAAAGCCGGGTTGCCGATGGGCTCGCGGCGATAATGTCGGGGCCGTGATCGATTTCTTCAAACGCGTCGTCTCGCGCCTGCGCGGCATCCGCGTCGCGCTGACCGCCGCGAGCCTCGCCTTCACGACGATGCTCGCGCTCGTGCCGCTCGCAACGGTGACGTTCGTGGTGGTCGCGCGCATCCCGCTGTTCGAGGACGGGCTCCGGGTGTTCGAGAACTGGGTCGTGACGGTGCTGCTGCCCGGCGTCGGCCACGGCTCCGTGCGCGACGCCGTCGTCGGATTCGCCGAGCAGGCCGCGCGGCTCACCGGCGTGTCGCTGCTGTTCATCGCGATCACGGCGGCGATGCTCGTCGCCACGATCGAGCGCGAGATGAACCTGATCTTCGGCGTGCGACGCGCGCGCCCGGTCGCACGGCGTTTCCTGATCTACGCGATCGGCATCTCGCTCGGCCCGGTCGTCGCCGGCGCGAGCATCTCGGCGACGACCTGGCTGATCGGCCAGTCGCTGAGCGCGATCCCGATGCGCGAGGCGCTCGCGCCCTGGGTCGGCCGGCCGTTGCCATGGCTTTTCGCGACGGCCGCGTTCGCGCTCGTCTACAAGTTCGTGCCGTACACGCGCGTGCACTGGAAGAATGCGCTCGCGGGCGGCGCCATCGCCGCGCTCGCGTTCGAGTTCGCGAAGGGCGGGTTCGCCTGGTACGTCGCGACGTTCACGTCGTACCAGCAGGTCTACGGGGCGCTCGCGGCGCTGCCGGTGTTCATGCTGTGGCTCTACGTGTGCTGGCTCATCGTGCTCGCGGGCGCGGCGATCGTCGCCGCGCTGACCCCGACCCGCCGCGAGGATTAGCGTTTCCAAACGCGGGTTGCCGAAAACGGGCGCTGAAGCTACAGTCGTGCGGACTTTGCCTCGCAGGAGCCCCCCTCGATGTGGTCGTTGATCCAGGCGGCCGGATGGCCGATTTGGCCGCTTCTCGCGGCGTCGGTGATCGCGCTCGCGCTCATCTTCGAGCGTCTCTATACGTTGAGGCAGAGCGTGGTCGCGCCGCCGGGCCTCGTGGATCAGGTGCTCGTCGAGTTTCGCCAGACCGGCGCGACGCCGGAGCTCCTCGCCAAGACCGCGCGCCGCGCGCCGCTCGGCCGGCTGCTGGCCGCCGGGCTGGCGAACGTGAAGAGTCCGCGCCCGGTGATGAAGGAAGCGATCGAGGAAGTCGGGCGCGTCGTGATCCACGAGCTCGAGCGCTTCCTGACCACGCTCGGCACGATCGCCGCGATGGCGCCGCTGATGGGCCTGTTCGGCACCGTCGTCGGCATGATCGAGATCTTCGGCTCGACGGGCCCGGCCGGCAGCAATCCGATCCAGCTCGCGCACGGCATCTCGATCGCGCTGTACAACACCGCGTTCGGCCTGGTCGTCGCGATCCCGGCGATGATCTTCTACCGTCATTTCCGCGCGAAGGTCGACGAGCTGGTCGTCGAGATGGAGCAGCAGGCCACCAAGCTCGTCGACGTCGCGCACGGCGACCGCGCTTGAGGGTGAGACCCCCGATGCGAGCTGCGCGTTCGCTTCGCTCGCCTCCCCCCGAGGGGGCCGCATGAACCTGCGCGGGCTGCGCAAGCGCGAGGATCCGGAGATCAACTTCATCCCGTTGATCGACGTCCTGCTCGTCATCCTGATCTTCCTGATGGTGACGACGACGTACCAGCGGTACGCCGAGCTGCAGATCACGCTGCCCGAGGCCGACGCCGACGCCGCGAAGGACCGGCCGAAGGAGATCAACGTCGGCATCGACGCGCAGGGCCGCTATGTGATCGAGAAGACGGTGTTCACGTGGACCAACGCCGGCGCGCTCGCGGACGAGCTGCGGCGCGCCGCCGGCAACACGAAGGACCCGGTCATCGTCATCAACGCGGACGCCAGCGCGACGCACCAGTCCGTCGTCAACGTGATGGAGGCCGCGCGCCAGGCCGGCGTCGTGCACATCACGTTCGCGACCCAGACCGCCGGCTCGCGGAAATAGGGCTCGCGAGGACGCCATGGCGTCCACCGACCGCGTCACCGCCTCGTGGTACGCGCGCCGACCGTCCCCGGTCACGTTCGCGCTCGCGCCGCTCGCCGGCGTGTACGCCGCGGCCATCGCGGCGCGGCGCGCGCTCTACCGGCGCGGCGTCCTGCGCTCGACGCGCGTGCGCGCGCCGGTCGTCGTGGTCGGCAACCTGACCGCGGGCGGATCCGGCAAGACGCCGCTCGCGATCGCGCTCGCCGAGGCGCTCGCCTCGCGCGGTTGGCATCCGGGGTTCGTCAGCCGCGGCTACGGTCGCCGGTCGCGCGACGCCCGACTCGTGCGCGCGGGCGACGACCCTGATGTCTCCGGCGACGAGCCGCTGCTGCTCGCCGCGACCGGGCGCACCGTGGCGGTCGCGCGCGATCGCGTGGCCGCCGCGTCGCTGCTGCTCGAGGCGGACGCCGCGTGCGACGTCGTGATCGCCGACGACGGGCTGCAGCACTACGCGCTCGCGCGCGACGTCGAGATCGCGGCGGTCGACGGCGAGCGAGCGTTCGGCAACGGCAAGATGCTGCCGGCGGGCCCGCTGCGCGAGCCGCTTTCGCGCCTCGACGACGTCGACGCGGTCGTGCGCCTCGTGCCGCGCGACGCGTGGCGCGAGACCGGCGACGCGATGGAAACGCTGATGGCGCACGAGCCGGTGCGGTGGCGCAACCTCGCCGTGCCGTCGCGCACCGAGGACCCGTCGACCTTCCGGCCCGCGCGCGCGTGGGCGATCGCCGGCACTGCGAACCCGCAACGCTTCTTCGACCTGGTGGCCGTGCTCGGCATCGACGCGCGCACGCGCGCGTTCCCCGACCACCACCGCTACACAGTCGCCGATCTCGCGCTGCCTGATGCCGCCGCGATCCTGATGACCGCGAAGGACGCGGTAAAATGCGCGCGCCATGCCGACGCCCGCTACTGGGCGCTCGATATCCGCACGCGCGTCGACCCGGCGCTCGTGGACCGCATCGAGGAGATCCTCGGGAGAAAATGACGTGGACGCCAAGCTCGTCGAGATCCTCGTGTGCCCGGTGACCAAGGGACCGCTCGTCTACGACCGCGAGCGGCAGGAGCTCGTGTCGAAGTCGGCCGGTCTCGCCTATCCGATCCGAGACGGCATTCCGGTGATGCTCGAGGACGAGGCGCGCCGCCTCACGCCCGAGGAAGCCGAGAAGCTCCGCGACGCTTGAAGCCCTCCGGCGCGGCGTGTTCACCGTCCTGATCCCGGCGCGCTACGCGTCGACGCGCCTGCCGGGCAAGCCGCTCGCCGACATCGCGGGCAAGCCGATGGTCGTGCGCGTGGCCGAGCGCGCTCGCGAAAGCGGCGCGGAGCGCGTCGTCGTCGCGACCGACGACGAGCGCGTCGCCGATGCGGTTCGCGCGCATGGCTTCGAAGCGATCATCACGCGCGCGGAACACCCGACCGGCACCGACCGCCTTGCCGAAGCCGCGACGCAGCTCGGCCTCAAGCCCGAGGCGATCGTCGTCAACGTACAGGGCGACGAGCCGCTGCTCGAGCCCGCGCTGATCCGCCGGATGGCGGAGCTCCTGAAGAGCCACGGCGACGCGTCGATCGCCACCGCGTGCCACGCGATCAACGACCCGGCCGAGGCGTTCAATCCCAACGTCGTCAAGGTCGTGCGCGACGCGCGCGGCTACGCGCTCTATTTCAGCCGCGCGACGATCCCCTGGGCGCGCGACGCGTTCGCGCACAACCTCGCCGCGCTGCCGCCCGGGCTGCCGGTCTACCGGCACTACGGGCTCTACGCGTACCGCGTCGCGTTCCTGTCGCGCTATCCGACGCTCGCGCCCGCGCCGATCGAGCGCTTCGAGGCGCTCGAGCAGCTCCGCGCGCTGTGGCACGGCTACCGCATCGTGGTCGACGTGACCGACGGCACGCCCGCGCCCGGCGTCGACACGCCCGACGACCTCGAGCGCGTGCGGGCGATCTACGCGGCGCGCCCGGCCGCGCGCGATTGACCGCCCGCAGGCCTTCCTGAACAATCGCGCGGTCCTCCACGGGGTCCTTTCGACATGCGCTTGATCCTGCTCGGGCCTCCCGGGGCCGGCAAAGGCACGCAGGCCGGCTACATCAAGGACGCCTACGGCATCCCGCAGATCTCGACCGGCGACATGCTGCGCACGGCGGTCAAGGCCGGCACGCCGCTGGGCCTCGCCGCGAAGAAGGTGATGGACTCGGGCGCGCTGGTGTCCGACGACATCATCATCGGGCTGGTGCGCGAGCGCCTGAAGGAGCCCGACTGCCGGAAGGGCTACCTGTTCGACGGGTTCCCGCGCACGATCCCGCAGGCCGAGGCGCTGCGTCAGGCGAACGTGCCGATCGACGTCGTGCTCGAGATCGACGTGCCTGACGCGGCGATCGTCGAGCGGATGAGCGGCCGCTTCTCGCACGTCGCGTCGGGTCGCACCTACCACGTCAAGTTCAACCCGCCGAAGGTCGCCGGACACGACGACGTGACCGGCGAGCCGCTGTCCCAGCGCGAGGACGATCGCGAGGAGACGGTAAAGAAGCGCCTCGAGGTGTATCACGCTCAAACCAAGCCGCTGGTCGCGTACTACCGCGACCTGGCCGGCAGCGGCGAGCCGCGCGCGCCGCGCTACCGCAAGGTCGAGGGCATCGGCAGCGTCGACGAGATCCGCGACGCCGTGTTCGCCGCGTTGAAAAGCTGAGCGCCGACATCCCCCTGGTCAGCGTCGTCGTGCGGAGCATGGATCCGCCGACGTTGCCGCGCGCGCTGGAGTCGATCGCGCGCCAGGACCATCCGGCGATCGAGGTCGTGCTGGTCGCGGCGTGCGGGCCGTCGCACCGGCCGATCGACGCGGGCGCGTATCCGTTCACGCTGACGTGGGTCGTGCGCGACGGTCCGCTGCCGCGGCCGGTCGCCGCCAACGCAGGCATCGACGCCGCGCACGGCGCGCTCATCACGATGCTCGACCACGACGACGAGTTCCTCGACGGGCACCTGTCCGCGCTGGCGTCCGCGCTCGACGCCGACCCGGGCGCGGGCGGCGCGTACACGCGCTTCGAGGTCGCCGAGCAGGGCGAATCGTTCCGGACGGTCGGTGGGCCGTTCAACCGGCTAGCGTTGTTCGAGAAGTCCACCATCCACCACTCGGCGCTCCTGTGGCGGCGAGAGCTGCTAGAGACCGGCATCCGCTACGACACGGCGCTGGACATCCACGACGACTGGGATTTCGTGCTGCAGCTCACCGAGCGCACGCGCTTCGCGTTCGTCGACCGGACGTCGTTTCGCTGGAACGCCGACACCGGCACGTCGGGCGGCGGAGGGCAGGGGAACTTCGACTTCGACAAGTACGAGCGTCACCACGTGTACGTGCGCGACAAGTGGGCCGATGCCTACAATCGGCATGTCGCGCTCTACAACGCCGCGATGGCGAAGGCCGCCGCGCAGACGAACGCCGGCGGCGCGCGCGCCGCCGAGGCGACCCTGCGTGCGCTCATGGTCGAGGTCGGCGACGATCCGGACCTGCTCAACCTGCTCGCGTCGCTGCGCAGCCGCACCGGCGCGCGCGACGAGGCCGTCGACCTGATGAAGCGCGCGGTCGAGCAGCGGCCGGAAGATCCCGACCTGTGGTTCAACTGGGGCGTCGCGTGCGCGGGCGCGCGCATGCCCGGCGCGGCGCGCCAGTGCATCGAGCGCGTCGTCGTGCTCGCGCCCGACCATGCCGGCGCGCGCGATTGGCTCGAGCGGGCCGGCGCCGCGTCGCGCTAGAATCGCGCCTTCGCGATTTTTCCCCTTCGAGCCGGCGCGAGCCATGCCCAAGCGCAACGCGTTCTACGCCCAGTCGGGCGGCGTGACCGCCGTGATCAACACCTCGGCCGCCGCCGTCATCGAGACCGCGCGGCGCTACCGCACGAGGATCGGCAAGGTATACGCGGGCCGCAACGGGATCATCGGCGCGCTCACCGAGGACCTGATCGACACGTCGAAAGAGTCTGCCGCGTCGATCCGCGCGCTCAAGCACACGCCGGGCGGCGCGTTCGGGTCGTGCCGCTACAAGCTGAAGGGGCTCGAGGAGTCGCGCGCGCAGTACGAGCGGCTGATCGACGTGTTCCGCGCGCACGACATCGGCTACTTCTTCTACAACGGCGGCAACGACTCGGCCGACACCTGCCTCAAGGTCTCGCAGATCGCGGAGAAGCTCGGGTACCCGCTGCAGGCAATCCACGTGCCCAAGACGGTCGACAACGACCTCGCGGTGACCGACAACTGCCCCGGCTTCGGCTCGGTCGCCAAGTACGTCGCCACGTCGATGCGCGAGGCCGCGTTCGACGTCGCGTCGATGGCCAAGACGTCGACCAAGGTGTTCGTGCTCGAGGTGATGGGGCGGCACGCGGGCTGGATCACCGCCGCCGTCGGCATGGCCGAAGACGCCGCGACGCCGATTCCGCTCGTGCTGCTGTTCCCGGAGATCGCGTTCGACGAAGCCCGGTTCCTGGCCGCCGTCGACGCCAAGGTCAAGCGTTTC
>DATBSV010000096.1:0-1824 GCA_036559685.1 Casimicrobiaceae bacterium | reverse complement strand
GGCCTGCACACGCGCACCCCCGAGCGCGCGACGCGGCTCGGCCTCGAGCTCCCGGTGTGCCGCGTGATCGTCAACCAGGCCCATTGCTTCGCCACCGGCGGCGCGTACGACAACGCGCTGCCGTTCTCGCTCTCGATGGGGTGCGGCAGCTGGGGCGGCAACAGCTTTTCGGACAACCTGAACGTCCGTCATTTCCTCAACGTCACGCGCGTCGTGCATCCGCTGGCGCCCGGAAAGGTGCGCGAGCCGACCGAGGACGAGCTGTTCGGCGCTTACCGCAGGCGCCACGGCGTCTAGCGTGAGCGGCGACGGCGACTTCCGCGCGCTGATCGACGCGCGCGCCGCGTCCGCGCCCGATGCGCCGTTCCTCTGCGCGCCGGAAACTGGCACCGTCCTGTCGTACGGCGAGCTGCGGCGCAAGGCGGACGGGCTCGCGTCGACGTTCGAGCAGCTCGGCGCGCCCGAGGGATCGACGGTCGCGTTCATGCTGCCGAACGGCCTTGCGGCCGCGGCGACGTTCGTCGGCACGATGGCATCGGGGCGCGTCGTCGTGCCGGTCAACCTGCTCGCGCAGGATGCGCACCTCGATCACACGCT
This sequence comes from Casimicrobiaceae bacterium, assembly GCA_036559685.1. Classification (GTDB taxonomy): domain Bacteria; phylum Pseudomonadota; class Gammaproteobacteria; order Burkholderiales; family Casimicrobiaceae; genus VBCG01. Next base: position 1,227 of record DATBSV010000096.1, on the reverse strand, counting down.
CGCGCACGCCGAGCCGCGCATCGTCGTCGTGTCGGCGGAGCACGCGGCTCGCGTGCGCGCCGCGCTTGCGCGCATCGGCGCGACGCCCCCCTTGCTCGAGGTCGACGCCGACCGCCTGGACGTTCCGGACGCGCCGCCGCCACGCGCGAAGGACCGCAACCCCGCGCGCCCTGCGATGCTGATGTACACGTCGGGGACGACCGGCCTGCCGAAGGGCGTGCTGCTCTCGCACGCGAACATGCTGCACGCCGGACACACGGTCGCGGTGCACCACGGCTTGTCCGGGCGCGACCGCGTGCTGTCGTCGCTGCCGCTCTACCACATCAACGGGCAGTGCATCGCGACGGTCGGCACGCTCTGCGCGGGCGGCAGCGTCGTGATGCCGCATCGCTTCTCGGTGTCGCAATGGTGGCCCACGGTCGCGCGCTGGCGGCCGACCTGGCTGAACCTGGTCCCGACGATTGTCGCGTATCTGTTGAACGCGCCCGACCCGACGCCCGGCGAGCGCGAGGCGCTGCGCGGCGTGCGCTTCGCGCGCTCGGCGTCCGCGCCGCTGCCGCCCGAGCAGCAGCGCGCGTTCGAGTCACGCTTCGGCGTGCCGATCGTCGAGGCGATGGGGCTGACCGAGTCGGCGTCGATCGCGTTCTGCAACCCGATCGCGCGCGAGCGGCAGCGACTTGGAAGTCCGGGACTGCCGTTCGGCGTCGAGGCGCGCGTCGTCGACCGTGGCGGGCGTGCGCTGGCGGATGGCGAGCGCGGCGAAATCCAGATCCGCGGACCGAGCGTCACGATCGGCTATTACCGATCGCCCAAGGCTCCGGACCTCACCGCGGCCGCGTTACGCGACGGCTGGCTCGCGACCGGCGACCTCGGCTACCGCGACGCCGACGGCTTCTACTTCATCACCGGGCGACTCAAGGAGCTGATCATCAAGGGTGGCGAGAACATCGCGCCGCGCGAGATCGACGAGGCGTTGCTCAAGCACCCTGCGGTACTCGAGGCCGCGGCGGTCGGCGTGCCCGACCCCGCGTACGGGCAGGAGATCCTGGCGTGCATCGTCGTCAAGCCCGAGCGCACGCTCTCGCGCGACGAGATCGACGCGCATTGCCTGCGCGAGCTCGGCCGCTACAAGTGCCCGCGCTACGTGCGCTTCGTCGACGCGCTGCCCAAGGGCCCGTCGGGCAAGGTGCAGCGCATGAAGCTCGCCGAAGGCTTCGCGCCTTGAGC
>DATBSV010000095.1:0-7981 GCA_036559685.1 Casimicrobiaceae bacterium | reverse complement strand
GGTGAACTCCATGCGCCGTCCTACATCGATCGCCGTCCTCTCGCTCTCGCTCCTGCTCGGCGCGTGTGCGCCGCTGCCTCCCGAAGGCGTGCCGGTCTATGCGCCGATGCAGGCCAACCGGCCGCAGTCCGTCGAGATGGGTTACGTCGAGCAGTTGCGCCCGGTGCGCATCGGCGGCTCGCGCTCGGGCGTCGGCGCGTCGACCGGCGCGTTCGTCGGAGGCGTCGGCGGCAGCTTCGTCGGCGGCAGCTGGGAGGCGAACGTCATCGGGATGATCGTCGGCACGATCATCGGCGCGATGGCCGGCGCGGCGGTCGAGGAAGGCTCGACCGCGCGCGACGGCGTCGAGGTGTCGGTGCGCCTCGACAACGGCGGTCGCGTCGTCGTGGTGCAGGACGCGTCGATCGACGCGCTGAAGACCGGCGATCGCGTCCGCGTCGTGTCGGACGGCATGATGGCCCGTGTCGCGCGATAGCCGCGACACGTCCCGCCGTTCCCTCCGCACGACCGTAGCGCTGCCGATCCGCGCGTGGCGTGCCGCGCGCGTGTCCTGCCACGTGCTGGGCGGCATCGCCACGCAGACCTTCGTGTTCCCGCGCGTGACGACGGAGCGGCGGCGCGCGATCACGCGCCGCTGGTGCGGGCGGCTCCTCGAGCTCATGAACATCCAGGCGCGCGTGCACGGCACGATCGACGCGCGGCGCGGCAACCTCCTGATCGTCGCGAACCACATCTCGTGGCTCGACATCTTCGTGCTGAACGCGCAGCACGCGTCGCGCTTCGTCGCGAAGTCGGAGCTCGCGCGCTGGCCGGTCGTGGGCCGGCTGATCCGCGGCGCGGGCACGCTGTTCATCGAACGCGCGCGGCGCCACGACACCGAGCGCGTCAACCGTCGCGCGGCCGACGCGCTCAAGGCCGGCGACGCGATCGTCGTCTTTCCGGAAGGCACGACGACCGACGGCTCGGCCGTGCTCAAGTTCCACGGGTCGCTCCTGCAGCCGATCATCGACGCCGAGGGCCACCTGCTCCCCGTCGCGATCCGCTACCACGACGGCGCGGGCGAGCGCTCGCCCGCGCCCGAGTACGTGGGCGACACGAGCTTCGCCACCTCGTTCTGGCGCGTCTGCGGCCAGAGGAGCCTCGCGGTCGAACTTTTCGCCGCGCCGGCGATAGCTGCCGCCACCGCGCACCGGCGCGACCTCGCGCGCGACGCCGAGAACGCTATCCGAACGGCTTTGGCTGCACGGGACGCCGCGAAGGCACCTGGAACACGCGGCGATCCGGCAGGCTGATCGCCGTCAGCGTACCGCCCCACAGGCAACCCGAGTCGAGCATCAGCACGTTGGGCTCGAGCGCGAGCTCGAGCGTCGACCAGTGCCCGCACACGATAGTGTCGCGCGCCGTGCGCCGCGTCGGATGCATGAACCACGCCCGCATGTCCGCCGGCGCGTAGTCGCGGCCGCGCTTCTCCTTGAAGTCGATGCGGCCGTCGGCGGTGCAGAAGCGCAGGCGCGTGCAGACGTTGACGATCGCGCGCAGGCGATCGTCGCCGTCGAGGTCGTCGCGCCAGGTCGAAGGCTCGTCGCCGTAAAGCACGCCAAGGAACCGGTGCGCGTCGTCGCTCCGAAGCTTCGCCTCGACCTCGCCGGACAGCATCTGCGCGTGCGCGGCCGTCCACGACGGCAGCACGCCGGCGTGCACCATCAGGCGCTCGTCCTCGCGCACGACGAGCGGTCGCGTCGCGAGCCACTCGAGGAGCTCGGTCCGGTCGGGGGCTGCCAGGACGTCGTCGATCGTGTCGCTTCGGTGCGGGCGCCGATGGCCGGCGGCGACCGTCAGCAGGTGCAGGTCATGGTTGCCGAGGACGACGCGCGCGGCGTCGCCGAGCGCCTTGACCTCGCGCAGGCACGCGAGCGAGCCCGGGCCACGGTTGACGATGTCGCCGACGACCCACAGGCGGTCGCGCGCGGGCGCGAAGCCGACCAGCGCGAGGAGCTCGACGAACTCCTCGTGGCAGCCCTGCAGGTCGCCGATCGCGTAGAGCGCCATCGAAACGGAAGCGGGTTTCGCGCGCGCGTCAAGACTGCACGACACGCGACGTCGTTGTTAGGATCGGTGGATTCTAGCCGATGGCGTTCCCGCTCAATCCCGCGCAGCGCGACGCGGTGCGTCGCACCGACGTGCCGATGCTCGTGCTCGCCGGCGCCGGCAGCGGAAAGACGCGCGTGATCGCCGCGAAGATCGCGCACCTGGTCGCACAGGGCGTCGCCGCGGAGCACGTCGTCGCGATCACGTTCACCAACAAGGCGGCGCGCGAGATGCGCGAGCGCGCGAGCTCGCTTCTCGCGAGCGCGGGGCGCAAGGACGCCGCGGGCGAGGTGCGCATCGCGACGTTCCACGCGCTCGGCCTCGCGATCGTGCGCGCCGAGGCGAAGGCGCTCGGGCTGCGCAGCGGCTTCTCGGTGATGGATCCGCAGGACCTCGAGTCGATCGTCGCCGAGCTCGCCGCGACGGCCGACCGCTCGCGCACGCGCAAGGCGCAGTGGGCGATCAGCCGCTGGAAGAACGCGCTCGTGTCGCCCGCCGACGCGCTGCGCGCCGCGAAGGACGACGACGAGGCGGTGGCCGCGAAGGCCTACGTGCACTACGCCGAGGCGCTCGCCGCGTACCAGGCGGTCGATTTCGACGACCTGATCCGGCTCCCGGTCGAGCTGCTCGAGCGCGACGCCGCGGTTCGCGCGCGCTGGCAGGCACGCGCCGCGCACGTGCTCGTCGACGAGTACCAGGACACCAACCCGGCGCAGTACCGGTTGTTCCGCGCGCTCGTCGGCGAGCGGGCGCGATTCACCGCGGTCGGCGACGACGACCAGGCGATCTACGGCTGGCGCGGGGCGACGATCGAGAACCTCGCGCAGCTCGGGAACGACTATCCCGGCCTCGTCGTCGTCAAGCTCGAGCAGAACTACCGGTCGACGACGCGGATCCTCAGGAGCGCGAACGCGCTGATCGCGAACAACGCGAAGCTCCACGACAAGCGGCTGTGGAGCGAGCGCGGGCATGGCGATGCGATCCGCGTCGTGGCGGCCAGGGACGAGGAAGCAGAAGCTGAGATCGTCGCCGCGGCGATCTCCGCGCACCGGTTCGAGCATCGGGGGCGATGGTCCGACTATGCGGTGCTCTATCGCGGCAACCACCAGTCGCGGCCGTTCGAGGCCGCGTTCCGCGCGCAGGGGATTCCGTACGACGTCTCGGGCGGGCAGTCGTGGTTCGAGCGCGCCGAGATCAAGGACCTGATCGCCTACCTGCGCCTGATCGCGAACCCGAGCGACGATCCGGCGTTCCTGCGCGCGGTCGGCGTCCCGCGGCGCGGCGTCGGCCAGACGACGCTCGCGAAGCTCGCCGACGCCGCGGCCGCGACGCACACGAGCCTCGCGCACGCGGTCCGCGCTCCCGCGTTCGCCGCGGCGGCGCACGGCCGCGCGCACGCGACGCTCGTCGGGTTCGCGGACCTGATCGATGGATTGCGCGCCCGCGCGTCGCGCGAGAGCGCCGGCAGGCTGATCGACGAGCTCGTGCGCGCGATCGCGTACGAAGACCATCTCGTCGCGTCGTTCGACAAGCGCGAGGCGGGCGCGAAGGTCGAGAGCGTGCGCGACTTCGTCGGCTGGCTCGCGAAAAAAGGGGACGCGGATCGCAAGACCCTGGTCGAGCTCGCCCAGACGATCGCGCTCGTGACGATGCTCGAGGGGCGCGACGCGGACGGCGCCGACGTCGTCCGGCTCTCGACGCTGCACGCCGCCAAGGGCCTGGAATTCCCGCACGTGTTCCTGGTCGGGCTCGAGGAGGGGATCCTGCCGCACCGCGAGTCGGTCGAGAACGGCGCGATCGACGAGGAGCGGCGCCTGATGTACGTCGGCATCACGCGCGCGGAGCGCTCGCTGCACCTGTCGTTCTGCCGCACGCGAACGCGCGCCGGCGGGCGCGTCGACGCCGCGCCGTCGCGTTTCCTGAAAGAGCTCGCGCAGGACGACCTGCGCTGGGCGGGCGCGCCGCTGCCGGCCGACGAGGCGGCGCGCGAAAAGGACGCGGGAATCGCGCGGCTTCGATCGCTCAAGGCCGCGCTGGGCGGAGGCGGCTAGGCGACGCTTCCGGTCACTTCGCCGCCGCGATCATCGTGTCGACGGCGGCCTTCACTTCGGCGTCCGACAGGTTCAGCGAGCCGCCCTTCGGCGGCATGACGCCAGCCTTGCCCTGGTAGCCGTTGATCGCGTGCTGGTAGAGCGTCGCAGCGCCCTGCGCGATGCGCGGCGCCCAGGCGGCCTTGTCGCCGACCTTCGGCGCGCCGGCGATGCCCGCGCCGTGGCACGCGGCACACGCGCCGTCGAACACTTTCTTGCCGTCGGCAGGGCCTGCGGCAACGGGCGCTGCGGCCGCCACCGCGACCGCGGGTGGCGCGGCGACCGGCGCTTCCTTCCAGTTGCCGCCCGAGCGATTGACCATGTAGACGACGCCGCGCTGGACTTCCTCGTCCGTGAGCGCGGCATTGCCGCCGCGCGGCGGCATCGCCTTGACGCCGGCGATCGCGTGCTGCACGGACAGCTTCTCGCCCTGCTTGACGACCTTCGCCCACGCGGCCTTGTCGCCGAGCTTGTGCGCGCCGGCGATCCCCGCCTCGTGGCAGGTCTTGCACGTCGACGCGAACACCTGCTCGCCGGTCATCGTGCCCTTCGGCGCCGTCGCCGCGGCGATCTCGATCGTGCCGACCGGCGCGATGCGCGCGCGCACGGCGGTATCGTCGCCCGACGGGTGCGGAACGCCGGTCACGAGCTGCGTGATGAGCACGATCAGCACGATCGGCACGACGAACGCCAGCACGACGACGATGACGAGCTGCTTCGGGGTCTTGATCGGTGAGGTGTGCTGGTGGTCGGCTTCGTTTTCGTTCATGGCGACGCTTCGGCGTGCGTGAGTCGGGCGGGCAAACGTCAATTATACCGTCCGGGCCTCGCGCGCCGCCCTACGCTAGAATCGACGGTTCAAAGCGCCCGTAGCTCAGTTGGATAGAGTATTGGTTTCCGAAGCCAAGGGTCACAGGTTCGAATCCTGTCGGGCGCGCCAGATTCGTCGGGCGAAAGTGAAAACCTGCTTTCGCCCGGAATAGCGACCGTGAAATCGCTGGCGACGCCAGTCGATTTCACGCGACACGTGCTGGAAACCGAGAGCGAATTGACGAGGCGTCGCGCTGCGGCGACGTTTTCCTGCCAAGCCGGTTTTTCCTACCGAACTGCCCGAACCGCCCTTCGACTCCCTAGTACGGCGGGTAATCCGGCGACCATCCGCGCGGGTAGTCGAGCGGATGCGGCTGCTTCGGCGAGACGTAGTCGGACGAGATGATCGGCCGCAGCGTCGGCACTTCCCGGCGCGGCCAGTCGAGCTGCGTCTCGGTCGGCGCGCCGCCCAGGAACCAGATGACCGGGTCTTGCCGCACGAAGCCGTAGCGGTCGTTCCAGCTCGCGCATCCGGCGAGCGCCGAAACGGCGAGGAAGATCAGAAGGAGCGAGACGCGGCGCATGGCAAGGGCTCCGGACCGGGGTCGGGCAAGTGTCGCACAACACCGCGCGCGATCGCTGCTCCGCCGGGCGGATCGGGCCCGCGAAAGCGTCGACCGTGGCTGAAATGTCACGTTTGCGTCCCGGCGCTCAAGGCACGGCGCCGATCCCCGCGCACGTTTCGACCGTCGCCGCTGCTGCGCATGCGCCCCTCGCGCCGCCGTCGCGGCATGCCGGCGGGATGAACCCGCGCGAAAACGGCGTCGACGGGTGCCTTCGGGCCGCCGGGGCCGGCTTTTCGACCTTTCGTCGGTTGGCCGCCGTTCCGGCGAACAATCGTTCGCCTTGGTGGGGCCTCCGCACGTCATCTCCTCGCGTACTACTTTCGATTTCATCCATAAGTCATTGTTTTTTCGAAAGTTGGTGATTTGTGGCGAAAACGACGCTAAGTGATTGTTCGAACAGTGGAAATTCGTTGACCGGCGTTCGAGACGGTGCGTATAGTGGCGGGAAGTGGGAATTTGTGGGTTTCGGTGGGTTCCGGGCGCCTAAGAGCGGTTCGGACGCCCGCCTGCGGCGTCCTGGGAGGAGGCGTTGGCGACAGGGGCACAAGGAGGCGAGAAGGCGATGCCGGTATTTCGCGGCGTCACCGAGCTCGCCCTCGACGCGAAGGGTCGCTTCGCGGTTCCCGCGCGCCATCGCGATGCGATCGTCGCCGAGAGCGGCGCGCATCTCGTGCTCACCGCCGATCCGTCGCGCTGCCTGCTGCTCTATCCGCTCGCCGCGTGGGAGCCGATCCAGGCGCGCCTGATGGCGCTCTCGTCGTTCGACGAACGCCTGCGCCAGCTTCAGCGCCTGATCGTCGGCCACGCCGACGACGTCGAGATCGACGCGGCGGGACGCATCCTCGTACCGCCCGCGCTGCGTCGCTATGCGACGCTCGACAAGCGCGTCGTGCTGGTCGGGCAAGGGCGCAAGTTCGAGCTGTGGAACGACGCGGCGTGGGCCGCGCGCACCGCGCAGGCGATCGCGTTCGACGGCGGCGCGATGCCGCCGGGCCTCGACGGCTTCTCGCTCTGATGCCCGATGCGTCCCATGTCAGCGTCCTTCTCGAAGAGTCGGTCGCGGCGCTGGCGCTCAAGCCCGAAGGCACCTACGTCGACGCGACGTTCGGCCGCGGCGGGCACGCGCGCGCGATCCTCGCGCGCCTCTCGGGCACCGGACGCCTCGTCGCGATCGATCGCGATCCCGACGCCGCGCGTGCCGCGATGGCGCTGCGCGACCCGCGGCTCGAGTTCGTGCGCGAGCGCTTCGGCAACCTCGACCGCGCGCTCGACGCGCTCTCCGTGCCGCTCGTCGACGGCGTGCTGCTCGACCTCGGCGTCAGCTCGCCGCAGATCGACACGCCGTCCCGCGGGTTCTCGTTCCGGCACGACGGTCCGCTCGACATGCGCATGGATCCGGACGCGGGCGAGTCGGCCGCCGCGTTCATCGCCCGCGCGAGCCAGCGCGAACTGACGGAGGTCATCCGCGATCATGGTGAAGAACGGCTTGCTCAACCGATTGCAAGAGCGATTGTCGCGGCTCGCGCGGTCAGGCCCATCGGCACGACGCGCGAGCTGGCGGCCATCGTGGCCCAAGCCGTCGGCGCGCGCACGCGGGGTGATTGGCGTCAGGATCCGGCCACGCGCACGTTCCAGGCCCTTCGGATCGCGGTGAACGACGAGCTCGCCGAACTCGAGCGCGTGCTGCCGCGGGCGGTCGCGCGGTTGCGCGAGGACGGGCGCCTCGCGGTCATCAGCTTTCATTCGCTCGAGGACCGCATCGTCAAGCAGTTCGTCGCGCGCGCCTCGAAGCCCTGGGGCGGCGATCCGCGCCTCGCGCGCGTGCCGATCGCCGACGCGGACCTCCCCGAGCCGCCGCTCGCGCCCGTCGGCCGCGCGATCAAGCCGACCGACGCGGAGTGCGACGCGAACCCGCGCGCGCGAAGCGCCGTGCTGCGCGTCGCGCGGCGCACGCGGGCACCACTCCCTGCGGACTGGCCATGATCCGCACCAACCTCGTGCTCCTGCTGATCCTCTGCGCGTGCGCGGTGTCGCTCGTCACGACGGTCCACGAGTCCCGAAGCCTGTTCGTCCAGCTCGAGCGCGAGCAGGCGCGCGCGCGCGCCTACGAGGTCGAGTACGGGCAGCTGCAGCTCGAGCAATCGACATGGTCGATGCCCGCCCGCGTCGAGAAGGTCGCGCGCGAGCAGCTCCACATGCTGGTGCCGCCGCCCGGGCGAGTCGAGGTGGTCGAGATTCCCGGGTTGGGAGCGCCGCGATGATCGCCGCCGGGCCGTCCCAAGGCGATCGCCCCCTGGGGGGAAGCGAACGCAGTTCGCTGCGGGGGGAACCCATCGCCGCCGGGCCGTCCCAAGGCGATCGCCCCCT
>DATBSV010000094.1:0-5628 GCA_036559685.1 Casimicrobiaceae bacterium | reverse complement strand
TCGTTGAGGCAGCTCGCGAAGTCGGTCGCGATGCGCGCCGCGCGCTCGAGCAGCTGGATGTCCGCTTCGTGCTGGCGCGCGACGTGCGGATCCTCGAAGAACAGCACGCGACGGCAACGCCGGTCGAGGATCAGGTTCGCGAGCTGCGCGTCGCCGCCCAGCGGTCCGCTCTTGAGCCGGGTCGTCCACGCTTCGCCTGCGCCGAGGCCGGCCGCAAGACGGTTGAGCCGTCCGCCGGTCGTCCCGGTCGCGTAGCGCCGCGGGAACGACGACAGGAGCGCGAAATGCTCGCGCGCGAACGCCTCCATCGCGTCCTTGCGCGCGTCGTGCGCGACCAGCGCGATCGCCTCGCCCTCGGTCGAGAATTGCGCATCGAGCGACGCGTCCCGCGGGAAGCCGGCGAGCACGCGCTCGAGCTCGAGCCACTCGCGCGCGTGCGCGAACGTCGAGACGAACGGACGCCCGTGCACGACGCACTGGCGCTTGAGCGCCTGGCCCTCCGGGAAGATGCTCGTCGGGTCGTCGGGATCGAGCAGGTAGATCACGGCGTCGATCGTCGTCGCGGGATCGTCGGACACTAGCATCGCGACCAGTCGCACGACGCCGCCTTCGCGCCGCTCCGGCAGACGGTGCATCCCGGCGTAGCCGGCGAGCAGACCTGCGGCGGCGAGTGCGTCGTGCGTGCGGCCGACCACGTAGAGCTCGGCGCGCAGCTCCATCGCGATCGCGTGCTGCAACGGCCGGACCAGGCGGCCGAGCGCCGCGTCGGGCGACTGGCGATGCTGAAGGCTCGCGCAGAGCCCGATGCGCAGCGGCCGCGTCACGTCCGGCGCCTGAGGCAGTCGAGGTAGACGGTCGCATCGGGCCCGGTGCCGAGTCGCTGCGCCTGCCACATCGTCTCGCCGAGGCACTCGAGCACCGTGTGCAGCGCGTCGTGCTCGTCGCCGAGTACGTGCTTGAGCCGCTCGAACTCGGCGCGTATCCCGGGCGGCTGGTCGATGGCGAGCTGCTCGGCGACGGCGAGATGCAGCGAGAGGTGCAGGAACGGGTTCACCGCGCCGCCGTCGGGCGTGTAGTCGCGCTCCAGGTGACGCTCGCCCTCGTCGACGATCGCGTGATACTCCGGGTGCATCCCGACGAGCGCGGCGACCGTGCGCTCCATGTCGGACAGGGGCTCGCCCGCACGCGACTTGCGCCACGCTTCGACGATGAAGCGGCGCGCCTCGTCGCGCGACGGGGCGAACATCAGCGTCCGCGCCCGCGCTTGGCGCCGGCGCGGGCGGTCTTCGCCATGGGCTGGCGGCCACGCGCACGAGGCGGCCCGGACGCAAGCGGCGCCGGAACGATCTTCCCGACGTTCCTCGCGGGCCTCGCCGGGGCGGGCAGGTTCTTCTGCCGGAATTCGCACAAGTCGAGGATCACGCACTCGGCGCACTTCGGCGCGCGCGCGATGCACGTGTAGCGCCCGTGCAGGATCAGCCAGTGATGCGCGTTCAGCTTGAACGCGTCGGGCGTGGTCTTGTCGAGCTTGCGCTCGACCTCGACGACGTCCTTGCCCGGCGCGAGGCCGGTGCGGTTCGCGACGCGGAAGATGTGCGTGTCGACCGCGATCACGGGCTCGCCGAACGCCGAGTTCAGGACGACGTTCGCGGTCTTGCGGCCGACGCCGGGCAACGCCTCGAGCGCGGCGCGGTCGCGCGGCACCTCGCCGCGGTGCTCGCGCACGAGGATCTCCGACAGCCCGACCACGGCCTTTGCCTTGTTTCGGAACAGGCCGAGCGACGCGATGTACGGCGTCAGCCCGTCGACGCCGAGCTTCGCGATCGCGGCGGGCGTGTTGGCGACCGGGAACAGCTTCGCGGTGACCTTGTTGACGCCCTTGTCGGTCGATTGCGCCGACAGGACGACCGCGACGAGCAGCTCGAACGGCGTCATGTGCTCGAGCTCGGTCGTCGGCGCGGGATTCGCCTCGCGCAGGCGCTCGAAGATCGCGGCGCGCTTCGCGTCGTTCATTTCGACCTCACTGCCTTCGCCTTCGCGGTCCACGCGTCGACGCCGGAGGCGTCGTTCCGCGCACGTGCGATCTCGGCGAGCTCGTCGTAGACATACGGGTCGGGCGCGCCCGCGCGCTCGGTCTCGTCGGCGAGCGCGCGCTGCACGCGCTCGGCCTCGTCGAGCTTGCCGGTCGCGCGCAGCCCGCGCGCGACGGTCCAGCGGGCTTCGCGCGTTCGCGCGACATCGCCGCTCGCCTCTCGCGCGACGAGCGCCTGCTGCCACGTGAAGAGCGCTGCGGGAGCGTTGCCCTGGTCGAGGAGCGACCAGCCGAGGTTGTTCAACAGCGACGCGCGCCAGCGGCGCGCGCGCGGCTCGGTCGCCGTGTCGGCGGCGGCCAGCGCCTTGGCGTTCCACCCCATGCGCTCGCCGGGCGGGGCGGCGATCCCGAGCATGTGCAGCGCGTCGATCCGGTAGTACTCGGCTTCCGGCGCGCGGTCGTCGGCCGTGCGGTCGAGCGCGTGCAGGAACCATTCCATCGCCTGGTCCGGGGCGCCCGAGGAATTCGCGACGCGTCCGCGCTCGAGCCGGAAGCGCACGTCCAGGCGCGGTGGGGCGACCCACAACGACGACGAGACGGCGTCGAGCAGCGCGTGCGCCGCGTCGAAGCGCCGCTGCAGGCCAAGCGTGCGCGCGATCTGCGTGTCGATCTCGAGCGCCTCGGGCGAGCGGTCGGGCCAGCGCGTCCGCTCGGCGCGGAAGCGTGCTTCGCTGGCCGCCGGGTCGTCGAAGTTCCACCACGCGTCGATCTCGGACGATGTCAGCGCGTGCGCGGGCGCACGGACAACGAAAATGAGCGCGAGCGCGGCGACGAGCGTGACGAGCGACTTCACGACGGCGCTTTCGCGCGGCGCGCGCGGGCGCGCTCGATCGCCGCCGCGACGGTCGCCTGCCGGCGAGCGCGCTCGCCATCGGCGGGCGCCGCTGTCGCGGCACGACGATCCGCGATGCGCTCGCCGTGCGCGAGCCGCGCGTCGCGCGCGCGGTGACGCTCGCGCGACAGGCCGGCGTCGTCGTCGGTCCAGGGGCGCAGCGCGGGGCGCATGACGATGCAGTCGACCGGGCAGGGCGCAACGCAGAGCTCGCAGCCGCTGCACCACGCGTCGAGCACCGCATGCATGCGCCTGGGCGCGCCGACGATCGCGTCGACCGGGCAGACCTGGATGCAGATCGTGCAGCCGATGCAGCGTGCCTCGTCGACGACGGCAACCAGGCGCGGTGCCGCGGCGCCGCACTCGGGGTCCAGCGGCGCGGCCGCACGGCCGGTGAGGCGGGCGAGCGCGGTGATCGTCGCATCGCCGCCGGGCGGGCAGCGGTTGATCGGCGCGCGTTCGTTCGCGATCGCGCGCGCGTACGCGGCGCAGTCGGGATACCCGCAGCGCGTGCACTGCGTCTGCGGCAGCAGCACGTCGATGTCGGCGGCCGTAGGAGCGCTCACGACGTTATTCTACGGCCATGGACGCGATGCCCACGGTCTCGGGCGCGCCGGCACTCGACGCGCCGCTCGCCCGCGGCATGCGCGCCCGCATCGCGTGGCGACTCCTGCGCGTGCTCGGCTGGCGCGTCGTGCTCGCGACGCCGGTGCCGATGAAATGCGTGATCGTGTTCTATCCGCACACGTCGAACTGGGACCTCCCGGTGGGACTGCTGACGAAGTGGGTCGTCGGCATCGACTTCCGCTGGGTCGGCAAGCACACGATGTTCGCTCCGCCCTGGGGTCGCCTGTTCCGGCGCTGGGGCGGCATTCCGGTCAACCGGAACGAGAGTGCCGGCTTCGTCGGGCAGATGCACGCGGCGCTCGATGCGCACGAGGATTTCCGGCTCGCGATCGCTCCCGAGGGCACGCGCTCGGCGACGCCGCGCTGGAAGAGCGGCTTCTGGCACCTCGCGCGCGCGGCCCGCGTGCCGATCGGCCTTGCGCTCATCGACTACGCGCACCGCGAGATCGGCATCGGCGCGTGGTTTGCGACGACCGCCGACGCCGACGCCGACGTCGCGCGGATGGCCGCGTTCTACGCGCGCTTCACGGCGAAGCGTCCGGAGAACGCGGGCCCGGTGCGGCTCTAAGCCACCTCGCCGATCAGGGCTTGCGGACCTTGAAGTCCGCCGGGATCCTGAACAGGTCGGCCGGCGGCTCGCCGCGCTTGACGTTGGCGAGCCGGTAGATCGTGTCGCCGGTGCGCGGGTCGCTGTTCTTCGCGTACACGACGACGTGCAGCTCGGGCGAGAACCAGCGCTCGCTGGTGACCACGATCGCCTTCTCGTTGCCGATCTGGCCGGCCGGGATCGTGTAGCTGGTCATCGTTCCATCGGCCTTGACGCCGTCGAACTCGCGCGTGCCGAGCGGCTTCTGCTCGCCCTTGCCGCGCGGCAGGATCGCCAGCGAGATCGGCGGCGGCATCGGCGTCAGCTCGTGCGTGTGCGCGTCGCGGCCGACGCGCACGACCTCGATGCGTACCTCCTCGTCCTTGCCTTCGCCGCGCTTGACGATGACGCGCTCGGTGGCCTTCGGCGCAGGCGTCACGCCCGCCATCGGCGGGATTGACGGGATCGGCGGAATCGGCGGGATCGGAGGAACGGGAGGCACCGGCGCGAGCGCGGAAACCGGTGTCGGCGTCGACGGCGGCGCGGGCGGTGCGATCAGCGACGGCGCGCGCGGGATGCGCACCGCGCTCTTGCGCTCGGGGTTGAGCGCATAACTCTTGTTCTCGATCGGGTCGAAGATGTACGCCGTGCCGCCCTTGCGCTCCTGGCGCGTGCGCCCGTAGCCGTCGCGCGCGACCTGGGCCGAGCTGCGCCGCACGATGCGATTGCCGTCGGCGAGCGTCTGCACGGCCTCGTTGACCGCCTCGGCCTGGTACGGCGCGTTCTTGACGACCTCGCGCATCGAGCTGAACTCGCGCGCGATGAACGCGAACGACGGTCCGTCGGGATCGACGTCGACGTCGAACTCGGCGCCCTGCGCGAGCATCTCCCAGCGGTAGGCGTCGGCGTCGCGCGCGAACTTCCCGGCGAGCCGGCCGTGCTCCTCGGCGAGGCGCTCGGCCTCGCGCGTGAAGCGCTCGATCTCGGCGTCGAGCGAGGGCTTGGGCGTCGCGGCCTTCGGCGCGGGCTGTTGCGCGAGCGCGACGGCGGTCGACCCCGCGAGCGCGGCGGCGAGAAGGATCGTGAGAATGGGCGGACGATTCATGGGGCTCTCCATCAATTGACGAACCGCAGCGCGAGCACGGCGCCGTCGGGCCGGATCAGAAGCTCGGTGTCGATCGCGTCGCCCGCGCGCGCCGGGTTGACCGGCAGGCCGAACTGCGCGAGCGCCATGCGCGGGACGCGCGCCGGCACGACGTAGGCGTCGCTCGAGCGCTCGATCTCGGCGACGGGCACGACGGGCATGAAGCGGGCCGACGCGATCGGCGCCGCGGGGACGATCTCGTCCGCGGGCATCTGGCGCACGGCGACGGCGACGAGGCCGATCGACGCGGCGAGCGCGACCGGCCACGCGAACCAGCGCTCGAGGATGCGCGGCGCGAGCGCGGGGCGCATGCGCTTGCGCGACGCGCGCTCGGCCGCGGCGGCGAT
>DATBSV010000093.1:0-3565 GCA_036559685.1 Casimicrobiaceae bacterium | reverse complement strand
AGTTCCCGAACATGAAGGAGGGGACCGACTTCTACCCGGCGCAGAACGACAACTTCTTCGTCGGCAACGCGTTCCCGACCTGCGGCATCAACTTCACCGCGCAGGAAATCATGGGGCAGACCGAAGCGAACGTGAAGTGAGCTCGTCCGCGGGCGCGGGTTCGGACCCGCGCCCGCTGTTCCTGATCGAAGGCGTCTCGAAGCGCTACGGCGGCGTCCGGGCGCTCTCCGAGGCGCATCTCGAGGTCCGCGCCGGTCGCATCCACGCGGTGCTCGGCGAGAACGGCGCCGGCAAGTCGACGCTGATCAAGATCATGGCCGGCGTCGTCGCGCCCGACGAGGGGCGCATGCTGCTCGGCGGAGCGCCGGTCGCGTTCGCCTCGCCCGCCGATGCGCAGGCCGCCGGCATCGCGTGCATCTTCCAGGAGCTGTCGCTGATCCCGGACCTCTCGGTAGCCGACAACATCGGGATCGCGGATCCACCGCAACGGTTCGGGCTGATCGACCGGCGCGCGCAGCGGCGCGTGGCGGAGGAGGCGCTCGCGCGTGCCGGCGCCGACAACATCCATCCGTCCGCGCGCGTCGCCGACCTGTCGCTGTCGCGCCGGCAGATGGTCGAGATCGCGAAGGCGCTCGCGCGGAAGCCGCGCATCCTGATCCTCGACGAGGCGACCTCGGCGCTCACGGCGGCCGACGTGACCAAGGTGTTCGCGGTGCTGAAGCGGCTGCGCTCCGAGGGGCTCGCGCTGGTCTACATCTCCCACCGCATGCACGAGATCGCCGAGCTCGCCGACGAATGCACCGTGTTCCGCAACGGCCGCAGCGTCGCGAGCTACCCGGCCGGCACGAGGACCGACGCCGAGATCGTCGAGCTCATGATCGGACGCGAGGTGAGCGCGGCCTTCCCGCCGCGCACGCCGCGCGCGCCCGACGATGGACCGCCGCTCCTCGAGGCGCGCGGGCTGACGTGGACCGACGAGCTTCGCGACGTGTCGTTCTCGTTGCGCGCCGGCGAGGTGGTGGGCCTGGGAGGCCTCGACGGTCAGGGCCAGCGCGAGCTCCTCCTCGCGCTGTTCGGCGTGCTGCGCGGCATGACCGGCGAGGTGCGCGTCGACGGCGCGCCGGTCGACATCCGCGGCCCCAGCGACGCCAAGCGCAAGTCCGTCGGCATGGCGCTGATCCCGGAGGACCGCAAGTCCGAGGGGTTGATGCTGCCGATGTCGGTGCGCGACAACCTGTCGTTCGCCGCGCTGGACACGCTGTCGCCGTGGGGCGTGATCGACCGCGCCGCCGAGCACGACGCGGTCGAGCGCATCGTGAAGCTGCTCGGCGTGCGCTGCGACGGGACCGACGTGCCGGCCGGCGCGCTGTCGGGCGGGAACCAGCAGAAGCTCGTGATCGGCAAGTGGCTGATGGTCGCGCCGCGCATCCTGCTCCTGAACGACCCGACCCGCGGCATCGACGTCGGCACCAAGCAGGAGCTCTACCTGCTGCTGCGCGAGCTCGCCGCGCGGGGCGCGGGCATCCTGTTCTACTCGACCGACGTCGACGAGCTCGTCGGCTGCTGCCACCGCGTGCTGGTGATGGTCGAGGGCGCGATCAGGCGCGAGCTCGCCGGCGACGCCATCACCGAGCATGCGCTCGTGAGCAGCGCGCTCGACCTCACACCGGCATGAACGGCGAGTGGCGCTACTGGCTGCGCGAGCACCGCGGCACGCTGTTCGCGGTCGCGGGATTCGTCGCGATGTTCGCGATCTACGCGGCGAACCACCCGGCAGGTCTCAACCCGAACGTCGCGCAGACCGCCGCGAACAAGGGCGTGCTGCTCGCGATCGTCGCGATGGCGCAGACGCTGGTGGTCGTGACGTCGGGCATCGACCTGTCGGTCGGCATGGTCATGGTGCTCGCGAACTGCCTCGCGTCGACGATCGTGGTCGGCTCGGCGTTCGAGGCCGCCGCGGGCGTCGTTGCCGTGCTCGCCGTCGGCGCGCTTTGCGGCGCGATCAACGGGCTGATCGTCATCTTCGGGCGCCTGCAGCCGATCGTGACGACGATCGCAACCGGCTCGATCTACTACGGAATCGCGCTGGCGTTGCGGCCGGTGCCCGGCGGCGACGTCAACGCGACCATCGCCGACGCGGTGACCGGCAAGTTGTTCGATACCGTGCCCGCGAGCTTCGCGCTGCTGGCCGCGCTCGTGATCGTCGTGTGGATTCCGTTCCGCCGCTCGGTGGTCGGGCGTGGCGCGTACGCGATCGGCTCGTCCGAGGTCGCCGCGTACATGTCGGGCGTGCCGATCAAGCGCGCGACGTTGGTCGCGTACACGCTGTCCGGGCTGCTCGCCTCCGTCGCCGGGCTGTTCCTCACGTTCGTCACGTACTCGGGCGAGGCGTCCGCGGCGAACGGCGGGACCTACACGCTGTATTCGATCGCCGCCGTCGTGCTCGGCGGCGTGTCGCTGTTCGGCGGCTCGGGCAGCGCGATCGGCGCGATCTTCGGCGCGCTGATGTTCCGCACGATCGGCGACCTGTTGTTCGTGTTCAACGTCGAGCCGCTGTGGCAACCGCTGTTCCAGGGCATGGTGCTGCTCGTCGCCGTGTGCCTCGGCTCCGCGCGCCTCCTGCGCGTGCGCAACCGGCTCGACCTATATGGGTGACGCCGCACGCCGCCGCTTCGATCCGGCCGTCGCGTGGGCGTTCGGCTGCATCGGGCTCGTGCTCGCGGTCGGCAGCCTCTACTCGTCGAGCTTCCTGTCGCCAGCGTATCTGCTGCAGCAGCTCAAGGTCGCGTCGTTCCTCGGCGTCATCGCGACCGGGGCGATGATCGTGATCCTGCTCGGCCAGATCGACCTGTCTGTGCCGTGGGTCGTGGCGGTCGGCGGAATGATGGCGACCGCGGCGACCGGCTGGGGGCCGCTCGGCAGCGCGCTCGCGATCCCGGTCGGCGTCGCGTGCGGCGTCCTGCTCGGCGTCGTCAACGGGGTCGGCGTCGCGTACCTGCGCATCCCGTCGATGGTGATGACGCTCGCGGTCAACGCGGTGGCGCAGGGTCTGATGGTCGTGCACACCGGCGGGTTCTCGCCGCAGGACCTGAGCTCGCCGGCGATGCGGTACATCGCGACCGGCGACAGCCTGCTCGGCGTCCCGAACGCGCTGGTCGTCTGGATCGTCGTGGGCGCCGCCGTGGTGTTCCTGCTCACGCGCACGACGTTCGGGCGCACCGTCTATGCGATCGGCAACCGCGAGCGAGCCGCCTACCTGTCGGGCGCGCGCACGCAGGCGGTCGTGATGGCGGCGTTCGCGATCGCGGGCGGCCTGTCGGCGTTCGGCGGCGTGCTGCTCGCCGGCTACGCGAGCAACGCGGCGCAGGCGATGGGCGACCCGTACCTGCTGCCGGCGATCGCTTCCGTTGTCCTCGGCGGCACGTCGATCCTGGGCGGGCGCGGCAGCTACCTCGGCACCGTCGCCGGTGTGATCCTGATCACGCTCCTGCAGTCGATCCTGTCGGTGATGCAGATCGAGGAGTTCGGCCGCCACGTCATCTACGGCGCCGTGATCGTCGCGATG
>DATBSV010000092.1:0-2522 GCA_036559685.1 Casimicrobiaceae bacterium | reverse complement strand
GGAGGAACGTCTCCTCCCACAGGCCGTTGACCGCCCCGACGACGACGACGAGCGCGGGCGACATCGTCGAGTCGTCGACCATGCGGTCGACCGGTTGCGCCACGCCGTCGGTCGTAAACGCCGGCAGCACGATCGCGTCGAGAAGCCAGACGATGAGGTAAAGGCCGATCCCTGCGAAGGTCCCGGCGACCGCCGGCCGTGGTACGAGCGACGCGAGGTCGCAGTGGCGCGACGCGAGGTAAAGGAGCGCGACACCCGCCGTGATGACTTCGAGCACGACGAGGTAGATCGCCTCGGCGTCGTGAAACGGGGTGTCCGGGAACCCGGCGAGCATCGCTTGCACCGAGCCCAGGATCGGCAGACTGAAGCAAATTGCCGCGACGATCCCCGCTTCACCGAGCGACAGCGACGTCCGGCGGGTCGGCGTGTCAGCGTCCAGCACGCGCGCGCTCGTACGACGCCTCGACCAGCGTCCTGAGATAGTCGCCGGGAAAGCTCGCCACGTCGACGATCGTGACCCAGCCCCAGCGTCCGCGCCAGCGCGCGGGCTTGACGCCGGGAATGTCGGTGAGCTCGACGAAGCGCTCGGGCGTCACGCGCACGCTGAAGCGCCAGCGCTCGGGCGCACTGGTCTTGAAATAGGCGAACTTGCGGTCGTCGACGGCGTACACGAGCCAGTTGTCCGGCGCCCCGTAGGCGTTCTCGGTCGCACCCGGGAGCGCGCGGCAATGACGCTTGAGTGCGGCGACGCCGAGCGCGGCGGAGCGCGCGCGCTTCATTCGACGATCAGGTCGGCGCGCCCAAGGATGCTTGGCGGCAACGTGATTCCCAGCACCCTTGCGGTCGTGCGGTTGACGACCAACTCGAACGCGGTCGGCTGCTCGACGGGCAAGTCGGCGGGCTTCGCGCCTTTCAGTATCCTGTCGACGAACGCCGCGGCGCGACGCGAGGTTTGCGACGGGTTAGGCCCGTACGACATGAGGCCGCCGGCCACGACGTTGTCGCGCACGCCGTACATCGTGGGCAGGCGATGGCGCAGCGCGAGTGCGGCAAGGGCATCCCGATGCAGGATGAACAGCGACTCGGCAATGACCAGCATCGCCTGTGCGCGCTGGGTCGCGATCGCCTTGAACACGCGATCGAAGTCGTCGGGGCTCCGCGCTTCGAACGCGACGATCGACATCCCGAGTTTCTGCGCGGATGTCCTTACGTTCGCGACCGCAAGCGCCTGCGCAGGATTCGCCGGGTTGGAGAGCACCGCCACGCGCTTCAGGTCCGGAACGAACTCGTTCAGGATCTCGAGGCCCTTGCCGAACGTGTCCGACCCGACCGCGAACGCGAGCCCCGTGACGTTGCCGCCGGGGTGCGACAAGCTCGTGACCAGGCCGGCGCCGACCGGGTCCCCGGCGTTGACCATCACGATCGGGATCGTGCGCGTCGCCTTGCTGGCGGCGATGCTCGGCGCGGTTGGCTGCGCGACGATCACGTCGACTTTCATCCGCACGAACTCGTCGGCGAGCGCCGGCAGCCGCTCGTAATCGCCGGCGGAGAACCGGTACTCGATCTCGATGTTGCGCCCGGGAATCCAGCCGAGCTCGCGCATCCCCTTCTCGAAGTGGTCGTGGAAGCCCGACGACGGCGAACTGGACGTCAGATAGCCGATGCGCTTCGGCTTCGCTTCGGTCTGCGCGTCAGCCGCAGTCGCAACGGCGACCAGCGTGAGCGCCGCGAAGAACAGCGCATGAGAGACCACGGCGACTTAGCCCTGTGGCGAGCGAAGGAGGAACAGCTCGATCGTGCGCACGAAGATGAATCCGAACAGGCCGAGCGCCCAGGTGAGCACCACCGCATACGCGCCGACGCCGGACGGCTGCGGCCAGCCGACGACGTTGAGCCACAGCCGCAGCACGGCGACGACCGAGATCCCGTAGATCACGATGACCCAGAACGGGAACGGCCCCGGCTCGATCGCGCGGCGGCGCCGGAACTGCGTCACCAGCACGAGCGTGAAGATCAGCGCCGCGACGGCGCTCGCCAGCGGCCAGGTCACGGCCGGCGCGATGCCGAGCATGTCGAGCATCGTCGGCACCAGCGCCAGCGCGGTGACGAGAAAGCCGCCCTCGATGTACAGGCGCACCAGCCGCACGTGGCGCTCGGACAGCGCGCCGCCGAGCGCGCCGCGCAACGTGACGACGACGCTGGAGAAGCCGACGAACGAAAGCGAGAGCGACGCGAGGCGGATCAGGTAATCGGAATCGGCGGGGGTCACGGCGGCAGGCTCCTGGCGGGACGGGTCGACCAAGTATGCCGCGCGCCTGCCGGCGCGCGGCACCGTCCCTTCCGTGGGCTAGGCGACCGCTGCGCCTCCCACGCCTTTGGGGTTGGGACCGTATTGGTTGGTCCCCGGCTGGCTGTCCATCACGTAGAAGACGATCAGCACGATCGCGCCGACGAGCGGGACCAGCCCGATCAGCAGCCACCAGCCCGAGCGACCGGTGTCGTGCAGGCGTCGCGCCCCGACC
>DATBSV010000091.1:0-12463 GCA_036559685.1 Casimicrobiaceae bacterium | reverse complement strand
GCGGTGACGTTCGTGCTCGCGACCGTCGTGCTCAACACGCCGATCGACGGCGGTCCGGGCGTCTACCTGTCCACCGTCGCCGTGCCCGCGCTCGCACCGACGCCGGCGGGCACGTTCTACCTGCTCGCGCTCGCGCTCGCCGTCGCGACGCTGGTGATCGCGTACGCCGTCGCGAAGGCACGCCTCGGACTCGGCCTGTTCGCGATCCACGACGACGAGGACGCCGCCGAGGTGATGGGCGTCCCGACCTACCGGTACAAGCTCGTCGCGTTCGGCGTCTCGTGCGCGCTCGCGGGCGTCGCCGGCGGCATCCACGCGCTGTTCATCCAGTACATCACCGCACCGGGGGTGTTCAACATCACGGTGCCACTGACCGTCATCCTGATGAGCGTGCTGGGCGGCACGCGGCACTGGGCGGGCCCCGCGCTCGGCGCGACGGTGATAACGATCCTGCTCTACGCGTCGACAGCCGCCGACCAGGCGATCGCGGGCAAGGCGATCGTCGGGGCGATCCTGGTCGCTGCGGTACTTTTCATGCCCGACGGGATCCTGGGCCGCTTCGTGCGCCGCCGGCGTCGCCCGGTGACGGACGCAACGCCCGACCTGCCGCCGCTCGCCCCGTCGACGATCGTTCATCGCCACGCGACGCAGCCGCTGCTCGTCGTGCGCGGCGTGCGCAAGGCGTTCGCCGGCGTGCGCGCGCTCGACGGCGTCGACCTCGAGGCCCGCGAAGGCGAGATCCTCGGCATGCTCGGCCCCAACGGCTCGGGCAAGTCGACGCTGATCAACGTCGTCTCGGGGCATTACCGCGCCGACGCGGGCAGCATCGCGTTCGACGGCCGCGAGATCGGCTCGCTTCCCGCGCACCGCATCGCGCGCGGCGGCATCGCACGCACCTACCAGATCCCGCGGCTGTTCGCGCACCTCGACGTGCGGGACAACGCGGCGCTCACCGCGATGTTCGGCGGCGCGCAGCTCGGCCCGGCGCAGGCCCGCGAGCACGCGCGGACCTGGCTCGCGTTCACCGGGCTCGCCGCGCGCGCCGACGTGCTGCCCGGCGAGCTCAACCTGCACCAGACCAAGTTCCTCGAGCTTGCGCGCGCGCTCGCCTCGCGCCCGCGGCTCGTGCTGCTCGACGAGGTGCTGTCCGGACTGACGCCGGCCGAGATCGACGAGGCGGTCGCGATGATCCTTCGCATCCGCGAGCAGGGGACGACAGTCGTGCTCGTCGAGCACGTGATGCGGGTCGTGACCGCGCTCGCCGACCGGCTGGTCGTGCTCGACCAGGGACGCGTGATCGCCGAGGGCGCGCCCGCCGACGTGATGGCGAACGCGGACGTGAGGCGCGCGTACCTTGGAACCGCGCATGCTTGAGGTCCGGAACCTCGACGTCGCCTACGGCCGCGCGCCCGCGGTGCGCGACGTCTCGCTGTCGATTGCCGCGGGCGAGCTCGCGTGCGTCGTCGGACCGAACGGCGCAGGCAAGTCGACGCTGATCAACGCGATCGCGGGACTGCACCGCGCGCGCGGCGGTCGCATCGCGATGGACGGCACCGAGCTGCGGACCGCGCCGTCGCACCGGTTCTGCGCGGCCGGCATCGCGCTCGTGCCCGAAGGGCGGCGGTTGTTCACGCGAATGAGCGTGCGCGAGAACCTCGAGCTTGGAAGCTTTCGCGGTGCGGCGAAGCGCGAGCGCGTCCGCTCGCTCGAGCGCGTGTGCACGCTGTTCCCGGTGGTCCGCGAGAAGCTCGAAGCGCCTGCCGGGTCGCTATCGGGCGGTCAGCAGCAGATGGTCGCGATCGGCCGTGCCCTGATGGCGATGCCGCGCCTCCTGCTGCTCGACGAGCCTTCCCTCGGCCTTGCGCCCTCGATCGTGTTGACGATGTTCGACGCGATTCGCGAGATCAACGCCGCGGGAACCGCGGTGCTGCTGGTCGAGCAGAACGTCGCGATGGCGATCGAGCTCGCGAAGCACGCCTACCTCATCGAGGAAGGGTGCATCGTCGCGGACGGCCCGCCCGCGATGCTGTTTGCGCGGCCGGAGCTGAGGCGCGCGTACCTCGGCCTCGCCTGATCGCTACGCGAGGAAGCCCAGGTCCTTCACCGCGAACGCGCCGAGGTTCGGGAAGATGTAGGGCAGGTCGGCCTCCGCTACGCCGAGCCAGCGCACGAGCGTAGCGCCGTAGGTTTCCACCGACGTCGTCGGAATCCAGCGACCATCCTTGCCGAGGTCGTCCGGCCCGTCGAGCGCGTGGTTCGGTACCGTGCCGTAGAACTGGCCGCCTTTGACCGCACCCCCCATCACGAAAGCGTAGTTGCCCCAGCCGTGGTCGGTGCCGGCGTTGGCGGCGGGCTTGAACGTGCGGCCGAACTCGGACAGCGTGAATGTCGTCACCTGCGACGACACGCCGAGCGCGTTCATGGCAGCGTCGAACGCGGCCAGCGCGCGCGACAGTCCGTCGAGGAGGCTGTGATGGAGGCCAGCCTGTCCGCCATGCGTGTCGTAGGGTCCATGGGTGGCGAAGAACACCTGCCGGCGCACGCCCGTCTGCGCGCGGCCTTCGATCATCATGGCGATGACCTTGAGCTGTCGACCCACGGGCGTGGTGAGCGAGGCGAAATGCGGCGCGACGATCGATTGCGGATTGTTGAGGATCGGAAACACGACCGACGAAGCGGCGAGGCCCTCCTCGGCCAGGATCTGCGCGACATCGTCGTACACGTTGGCGCGCGGCTGCGCGAGGATCTCGCGCAGCGCGGCGTCGCGCAGCACGTCGAAGCTGCCCCGCGCGCTGCCGAACATCGTGAACCAGGGACCGTCGGGCACGGTCAGCGGAATCGACGTCAGGCCGGCGGTCCAGGTCTTGAGGGCATTGATCGAGGTCAGCGCCGGGAACAGCGATTGCGGCGTGGAAGCCTCGAGGCGGTCCGCCAGGCGGCCGCCCCATCCGGTGCGCGTGAAGCCGCTCGCGTCGGCGCTCTGCAACGACAGCTCCTGGTCCGAATGCGAGAACAGGTTGGCCGGTCGCCGCGTCGATCCGTTCTCCAGGCCGGCGCGCGCCGACGGTTGCGCGAGCACGCCGACGTTCGCCAGCACCGCGAGCCTCCGCTGGTCGAACAACGTCTTCAACGGCGCGCAGGCGGGATGGAACCCGTACGGCGTCGCGAGATTGAGCGGCTGGATCGGCGCCAGCTGGGCTTGCGGGATGTTGATGCCGGACCCGGGCGTTCGCACCGCCGCGTACTGCTGGTACCCGGCGGTGTCGTTCCGGATCAGCGTGTTCTCGCCATCGTTGCCGCCCGCCTGGAAAAGGCACACGAGCGCCTTGAAGTCGGCGGCCGATTGCGCCAGCGCGAGGTTTCGCTCGACCGAGGCGACCAACCCGCTCGCCACCATCGCTTGAAGCAGCCGGCGGCGGAGCGGCGAGGGCAATCGGCGTCGATGGCTCACCGTCGTTCTCATTTCTGCACCTGGTAGTCGACGGACGCAAGCGTCAGGTTGATCGCCATCTTGACGCGTCGCAACGGGTCGTCCGGCGGCAGCTTGTTCACGGCGTTGACGATGGTCCTGCGCATCGCCGCGCTCATCGTGCCGTGCAGGAACAGCCGGTCGACGCGCGCGACGAGCGCATCCGGCTGGCTCGCGTCGCCAAGGAAGGCCGTGAGGGCGGGACTCGGGGTCCCGAGTGCGTTCACGACGAACGGCTGGGGCTGGAACTGTCCCCCGTAAGTGAAATCGCTGTTGTACAGCAGGGTGTTGATCTGGTTCGCCCGGTCGAGGAATGTCGCCGACGTGTAGATGCCGAACTCCGGCGCGGGCGTTTTCGTTCCGGGCAAAACGTAGTCCGCGGGGTAGTAGCCGAACACGGTCTGGGGCTGGAACAGGGGTTGCGTCTGATAGTCGGACGTGGCCGGGAGTAACCCGTCAGTGACGACATCGAGCGCACGGATCATCGCGGCCCAGAAGAGCGCCGGCTCGCGCAGGCGGCCGTAGGTCGGATCGATCTTGCGCGCGCCGCGCGCCTCGGGATCGAGCAGGATCGCGCGTGTGACGGCGGCCAGGTCGCCGCGCTGACCTGCGCCGTTGTTCTTGAACACCTGGACCGCGCGCGAAATGTATCCGGGCGACGGCGAGCTCGTGACCGTCTTCTGGATCATTTGCTTCACGATGAAGGGCGGCGTGCTGGGATGGTCGACCAGCATCCGTATCGCCGCCTTGACCTCCGTTGCGGCCGTGCCCCCCTGCGACAACGTCAGGCGCCCGCCGAGCAGGGACTTGGAGCCCTGGTCGTGCCACGCTTCAAACGGGATCATGTCGCCGAAGTAGTAGGTGCGGTTTTCCCAAAAGCCCGGCGTCGCGCCAGGCATCGTCGGAAAGGTGTACCCGGTGAGCACCCGGGCGAGCGTCTCGATGTCGCCCTGTCCGTAGTTGGGGACGAGCTGGCCGTTGACGTCCAGGCGCGGCGTGCCGTCCTCGTCGAGCTGGTTGACGCCGATCGTGAAGAGCTGCATCAGCTCGCGGGCGAAGTTCTCGTTCGGCCGGATCCCGTTGAACTCGGGGACGTTCTTCACCCAGTTCTGGAACTGGCCGAGCTGCGCCGAGAGCGCGTACTTGAGGAGCAGGTTCTCGAACGTGCCGAATGCATGGTCGCGGAGCCGCTGCTGGAATTCCGCCGTGGCATAGGTCTCGAAGATCGTGGTGACGAAGATCTGGTGCCATGCGTGCGCCATGCGCAGCCGAAGCTGGTCCGGTGCCGACTTCGACTGCCGGAAGAACTCCATCACCACCGGCGTCGGCGTGATCTTGTAGAACTTGCAGTATTTCTGCGGCGTCACCGGCGGCGTCATGTCGTCGTCGCAGAGTGGCGGGGCCTGCGGGATATCGAACCAAGGCAGTTGCGTGTAACGCGTGACGTTGAGCTTGAGCTGCTCGTCGATCCACGCAGCGGGACCCTTGGCCTTGACCTCCTGCACCAGCGCCTCGGTGGGGCCGAACGACGCCTGTTCGAGGAGGCGCACCGCATCGGCGGCCAGATCGGCGTCCGCGACCGGCGCACACATCACGATGCCCTCGGACACCCAGCCGGCATTGAGCGGTTGGCGCGCTGCTGCCGTGAGGTCGACGGTGAAGCGGTGGTTGACGTCGGAGATCTGGTCGCTGAAGAAGCTGCGATAGACCGGCGTGGTGCCCGCCGGGCACGCGCCGGCCTGCGGAACCTGGATGTAGAACGCGATCGCCTCGAACTTCCACTTCGGCAGCGTCTTCACCCATTCGCACTCGGCCGGATTCGCCGTGTAGAAATGGGTCTGCAGGCCGCTGCCCGGTGCGCCGTAGAAGCGGCACACGGCGAGCCGGTCGGGCGCCGGGTCGGTGTGGATGGTGAATTCGCCGCCGGTGCGCTTCCAGCCCTTGACGACCTGGCCGGCGTCGAGCATCTCGGCTTCGTCGGGGTACGCCGTCATGAAGTAGTGCCGCAGCACCGGCTCGTAGAACTCGATCGCGGTGCCGGTGGCGGCGAAGGCGGCGAGCGGAGCGAGCGTGACGAGCGTGGCGAGCGCAAGCGCGGCAGGCCGCCCTCGGCCTCCCGACGGACGCAATGACGACATGGCTCCCCCCAAGTCCCCTTGCAGTCGACGTGCTTCCCCGCCGACGACGGGACCGCGCGCTGGCCACCCGCTCGGCGGGCGCGCGCGTGGGGGTTTGTTTGGCGGCCCGGTCGTCCGGGGTGACGCACGCTAACACGTGACCGTGCGCGTCGCCGGACTTTCGGACGTACAGGTAGTCAGGGCGACCGCAGCGCGACGCCCATGTCGGGCAGCTGGTGCGCGATCCCCTTGTGGCAGTCGATGCAGGTCCGCTCGCCGCTGACGAGGTAGGTGCCGTGCATGTACGCGGCGCGCGGGCTCTGGCGCGTGAAGTCCATGTAGTCGGCGCCGTGGCAGTTGCGGCACTCGAGCGAGTCGTTCGCCTTCATTCGAGCCCACTCGTTTTGCGCGAGCTCGAGGCGGTGGTCGACGAACTTCTCGCGCGTGTCGATCGTGCCGAAGATCTTGCCCCACACTTCCTTCGACGCCTGCATCTTGCGCGCAATCTTGTGCGTCCACTCGTGCGGCACGTGGCAGTCGGGGCATTTGGCCCGCACGCCGCTGCGGTTCGTGTAATGGATCGTGCGCTTGAGGTCGACGAACACGTTGTCGCGCATCTCGTGGCAACCGGTGCAGAACGCCTCGGTGTTGGTGAGCTCGAGCGCGGTGTTGAACGCGCCCCAGAACACGATCCCGGCGATGAACCCGCCGACAACGAGGAACCCGAGGCTGTAGTGGACGCTCGGGCGGCGGATCGTCGCCCAGTAGCGCTTCACCAGCGCGAGCAGCGACCGCATGCCGCTATTTCGCCTTGGCCTTGGCCGCCGGCGCGGCGGGCCGGCGCAGGATCTCGTCGACGTCGACGAAGCCGTTTCCAACCAGCGGCTTCGCGTCGACCTGCGGCACGTGGCATTGCTCGCAGAAGTAGCGGCGCGGCGAGATCTCGGCGAGGAAGTTGCCGTCGCGATCCATGTAGTGGCTGACGCTCACCGCGACGGCCTGCGTCACCGGCGCGCGGCCCCGGCTGTGGCAGCCGAGGCACGCGTTGACGTTGAGGTCGACCTGGTAATTGTCGATCTTGTGCGGGATCGTCGGCGGCTGCATCGAGTACGCACGCTCGCGGCGAAGGTCCTTGTTCTCGACGTTGCCGAGCGGCGGCGGGCGCGACTCTTCGCCGACCGGCGTGACGCCGCGCATCGCGTCGACGGCCTTCGGCGCCTGCGCGAGCGCGAGCGTGGTGGCGAGGGTTAGCGCGGCGACGGCGAGCGGGAGGGCAAGGGCGGGGCGCGCCATCTCACACCTCGGAGATCTTCTCGATCCGGACCGCGCATTTCTTGAAGTCGGTCTGGAACGAGATCGGGTCGGTGGCGTCGAGCGTCACCTTGTTGATGAGCTGCGACGCATCGAACCACGGCACGAACACGAGGCCCTGTGGCGGGCGGTTGCGGCCGCGCGTCTCGACGCGCGTGCGCATCTCGCCGCGGCGCGACACGAGCTTGATCTCGCTGCCGCGCCGCACGCCGAGCGCCTTCGCATCGTCGGGATGCATGAAGCAGACGGCATTGGGCACTGCGCGGTAGAGCTCGGGCACGCGACGCGTCATCGAGCCCGAGTGCCAGTGCTCGAGCACGCGACCGGTCGACAGCCAGAACGGATACTCCTTGTCGGGCGACTCGGGCGGCGGCTCGTAGGGCAGCGCCCAGATCACGGCGCGGTTGTCCGGGTTGCCGTAGAACTGGAACCCGGTTCCTTTCTTGACGTACGGATCGGTGCCCTCGCGGTAGCGCCAGCGCGTCTCCTTGCCGTCGACGACGGGCCAGCGCAAGCCGCGCGTCTCGTGGTACATGTCGAACGGCGCGAGGTCGTGGCCGTGGCCGCGGCCGAACGTCGCGTACTCCTCGAACAGTCCCTTCTGCAGGTAGAAGCCGAACGCCTTCGACTCGGCGTTCACGTAGGCCGGGTCCATCTGCGACAACGGGAACTTGTCCACGTTGCCGTTGCGGTAGAGCACGTCGTAGAGCGTCTTGCCGCGGAGCGCGGGCTGCTTGTCGATCAGTTCCGGGGGCCAGACCTCCTCGACCTTGAACCGTTTCGAGAACTCGACGAGTTGCCACAGGTCCGAGCGCGCGTCGCCCGGCGCGTCGACCATCTGGTGCCAGAACTGCGTGCGCCGCTCTGCATTGCCGTACGCGCCTTCCTTCTCGACCCACATGGCCGCGGGCAGAACGAGGTCCGCCATCAGCGTCGTCACCGTCGGATACGCGTCCGAGACGACGATGAAGTTCGCCGGGTTGCGGTAGCCGGGCAACCCCTCCTGCATCAGGTTCGCCCCCGCCTGCATGTTGTTGTTGACCATGACCCAGTAGGCATTGAGCTTCCCGTCCTTGAGCATCCGGTTCTGCAGCACGGCGTGGTAGCCGACCTTGTCCGGGACGGTGCCTTCCGGAAGCTTCCAGATATGCTCGGCCTCGGCGCGGTGCTTCGGGTTGGTGACGACCATGTCGGCCGGCAGCCGGTGCGAGAACGTGCCCACCTCGCGCGCGGTTCCGCACGCCGATGGCTGGCCGGTGAGCGAGAACGGGCTGTTGCCGGGCGTCGCGATCTTGCCGGTGAGCAGATGGAGGTTGTAGACGAGGTTGTTGCACCACACGCCGCGCGTGTGCTGGTTGAAGCCCATCGTCCAGAACGACATCACCTTGATCTTCGGGTCGGCGTAGAGCTCGGCTAGCTTGTCGAGCTGCGACTTCGGCACGCCAGAGAGCTTGGTGACATACGCGGCGTCGTACTTCGCGACATAGCGCGCGAACTCGTCGAACGTCATCGGCTTGCCGCCACCGGCCTCGCCGGCATTCTTCGCGGCCTTCTGGCGCGGGTCCTCCGGGCGCAGTCCGTAGCCGATGTCGTCGTTGCCGAGCTTGAACGTCGTGTGCCTGCCGACGAAGTCCTGGTTCACTCTCCTGGTCTGGATGATGTAGTTGGCGATGTAGTTGAGGATCGCCAGGTCGGTCTGCGGCTTGAAGATGATCGGGAGGTCGGCGAGCTCGAAGCTGCGGTGCTCGAATACGGAAAGCACCGCGACGCGTGTCTTCGGCGCGGACAGCCGGCGGTCGGTGACGCGCGTCCACAGGATCGGGTGCATCTCCGCCATGTTCGAGCCCCACAGCACGAACGCGTCGGCCGCCTCGATGTCGTCGTAGCAGCCCATCGGCTCGTCCATGCCGAAGGTGCGCATGAAGCCGACGGCCGCCGACGCCATGCAGTGGCGGGCGTTGGGGTCGAGGTTGTTGGTGCGGAAGCCGGCCTTCATGAGCTTCAGCGCCGCGTAGCCCTCGAACACCGTCCACTGGCCCGAGCCGAACATGCCGACCGCGGTCGGCCCCTTCTCCTTCAGCACGCGCTTCCACTGCGCGGCCATCTCGTCGAACGCGCGGTCCCACGACACCGGCGCGAATTCGCCGTTCTTGTCGTACTTGCCGTCCTTCATGCGAAGCAGCGGCGTCGTGAGCCGGTCTTCGCCGTACATGATCTTGGAGAGGAAATAGCCCTTGACGCAGTTGAGGCCGCGGTTGACCTCGCTGTTGACGTCGCCGTGGGTCGCGACGACGCGTCCGTCCTTGACCGCGACGTTGACGCCGCAGCCGGTGCCGCAGAACCGGCACGGCGCCTTCGACCAGGTCATGCGCGTGATCGACGCGTCGGTCACGAGGTTCTGCGCGCCACCCGGGAGCGGAACGCCCGCGACGGTCGCGGCGGCGGCCGCCGCCGATTGCCTGACGAATTCCCTGCGCGTGATCTTCACGAATCGACCTCTTCCTGCATGGCGGACGCGGGCTCGCTGTGCTGGTAGACAAGCGACGCGGCGAGCACGCCGTCGATGTTTTGGATGTCCACGATTGCCGCGGCGATCGCGTCGCCGCCGTCCGCTTCGAGTGTCACGACCAGCCGGCCGTCGGGGCTCCGCGCATGAACGAGCGCGCCTTCGCGGCGCCCGATGAGGTCGGCGACGCGCGCGGCGGCTTCGGGATACGCGTGGACGACGAGGCCCGCGACGTGGACGTCGGGATCGGGGGCCGCAGCTTCGCTCATGTGCCCGGCGGCCCGGCGATGAGCTGGTACATCCAGACGATGAACCCGTAGCCGCCGACGATGGCGACAGCGAGCACCGGCGCCATGACGACGGTCAGGAAGAGGAAGCTGCGTCGCTCCTCGGTGCGGGTGTCGGGTTTCGTGTCGTCCATGCGTCGACCCGATCCCGAGTGTGCTCCGAAACGGAGCGGATCGACTTGGCTTTTTGCGACAGGCCGGGCTAGCGCACCGGCGCCCAGCTCGCCGCGCGCTCCTGCGCGAGTGCACGACGGGCGTCGCGGGCGGCGGACTTCGCGCCGACGTCCTCGAGCAG
The DNA here is from genome assembly GCA_036559685.1 of Casimicrobiaceae bacterium. GTDB lineage: Bacteria > Pseudomonadota > Gammaproteobacteria > Burkholderiales > Casimicrobiaceae > VBCG01. Next base: position 2,478 of record DATBSV010000091.1, on the reverse strand, counting down.
CGCAACGTAGAGCGCGCGCTCGGAGAACGAGGCGCCTTCCTTCGGCGCCGCGGCGTGCACGCGTTGCGCGGTCGCGGTGTCGGCGACGCGGAACTCGGTCGCGCGATAGAACGCCGGGCCGCCGTTGCTCTCGCGCCCGCGCAGCGACCAGTAATACGTGCGGCCGCTCGCGAGCCTGATACCGTCGGGCAGTCGGGTCTCGGTCTGACTCGTCTCGTTCGAGACGAGCCGGTTGCCCTTGTCGTCGACGAGCTCGAACTGGTAGACGGCGCCCGCGCCGGTCGGTTGCCACGCGAAGCGCACGTCGGGCGCGAGCACGACCTCGTCGACCGGGGCGACCAGCACGGCGGGCTCGCCGCCTCGCATCACGGTGCCGCCTTGCGCGATGCGGTCGGTGCGAAGCTTGAACTGGCGGTACGCGGCGGGCGCGGCCTTGCGTTGCGGTGCCGGCGACGCGCGCTGCGCTTCGGGCGCTTTCGCGGCCAGGCGGTAGCGGCCGGGACCCGCCAGCGTCCACTCCGTCCCGTCGCCGAAATAGAACACGACGACGCGACCGCCCGCGGCGACATCGACCTCGGCCCCGGTCGGCAGGTCGGCGAGCAGCTTGAGCGGTACTCCGCCTTGCAGGGCGTTGCCGTCGACGTCGGTGACGAGTCCCACGGGCGCCCCGCTGGCGATCGGCGCGGCGGCGATCGCGGCGAGCACGGCAAGCGTGCGAAGCGAAGCGGCGGCGGAGTGGACCATGAACGCCGATCCTACTCGCCCGGGACAGCCTGCGCCGACGAGTTTTCGACGGCCGGCGCGTCGAGCATTCGCACCGGCGACCAGCCGGCGATGTCGACGGGCCCATGGCCATGCAGCGCGATGACGCCGAGCGCGGTCCAGCCTTCGGCAGGCGGTCCGGCGGCCGCCGCCACGAGCGCCGCGGTCGCGATGAGCGGGTAGCCCGAGGACTTGGTGAACTCCTGAAGGTGCGCGGCGACATTCGCCGCGTCGCCGAGCGCCGTGTAGGTATAACGGTCGCGCGAGCCGACGTTGCCGACGACCGCTTCGCCGATCGCCGCCGACACGCCGAACCTGATCGGTGGGCGGCCTTCGGTGGCGAGCGCGCGATTCAGCCCGTCGACCGCACCGAACATCGCGCGCGCCGTGTCGATCGCCGCGTTCGCCGGGCTCGCGAGCGCGTTGGGCGCGCCGAAGATCGCCATCAGCCCGTCGCCGCGGAAGTTGTCGATCGTGCCGCCGTGCGCGTGCACGACCGGCGCGATCGCGTCGAAGTAGCGGTTGAGCAGGTCGAGCACGTCCTCGGGAGGCGACTGCGCCGACATCGTCGTGAAGCCGCGGATGTCGGCGAACAGGAACGCGAGCGTGCGATGCCCGCGCTGGGCCTCGGCATCGAGCCGCCCGTCGAGGATCGCGGCGAGCACCCCCGGACTCACGTAGCCGCCGAACAGCGTCTTGAGGCGCGCTCGCTCGATGCGGAGCTGCCACGCGTCGATCGTCGTGCGCACGGCCGTCGCGGTGAGCGCGACACGCGTCACGGCGCCGAGCGGCAGCTCGATACCGAAGCGCAGCAGGAGCGTGCTGACGCCGTACGCGACGACGCCCGCGCCGATGAGCGCGGCGAGCCGCCAGCGCCAGTCGCGCACGAACCACAGCGTCGCCGCGACGACCAGGAACGCGAGCGTGAGCGGCCACGGCGCCTCGCGCACGGTCGCGCCGGCGAGCGCCGTGCGCAGCGCCTGCGCGTGGACGAGCACGCCGGGCACGTCGAGCGTGCGCTCCCAGCGAGCGAGCGGCACCGGCTGGCGCTTGCGGTCCTCGAACGGCAGGATCGCGCCGACCAGCACCGGCCGGCCGCCGAAGCGCGCGACAAGCTCGTCGTCGCGGCCCTCGGCCGCCCAGCGCAGCACGTCGCGCAGCGGCACGTAGTCGTACCCTTCGCCGAGCGCGTACTGGATCAGCCCGGGTTCGGGCGTCGCGCCGAGCGCGCGCGAGAGCTCGCCGGCCAGCGTCGGCACGGTGCCGCCGCCGACCTCGAGCGCCTCGTCGAAGCGGCGGATGCGGCCGTCGTCGTCCTGGGGCAGCACGGCGAAGCCAGCGCTTCCGGCGGCGGCAAGCAGAGGCGCGTGGACGGGCCGCGGCGTGCCGTCCTCGCGCACCGCGAGACCGAGCACCACCGGCGCGACCTGGCGCAGCGCGAGCACGCCGGTCACCAGCGCCTGGTCGGCGCCCGGCACGAACGCATCGTACGAGCGGTCGGGCAGCACGACGTCCAGCCCGACCGCGCGAGGCTTCGCTCGCGCCAGCGCGGATAGCGTCGCGCCGAGCGTGCGGTGCGACAGCGCGAGCGGCTCGTCGAGCGCCTCGAGCGACGCCTCGTCGAGGCCGACGATCGCGATGCCGTCGTCCGCGCGGATCGGCGCGACTTTGGCGAGCAGCGCGAACTTCGCGTCGAGCAGCGCGAGGTCGATCGCG
>DATBSV010000090.1:0-11226 GCA_036559685.1 Casimicrobiaceae bacterium | reverse complement strand
GTCTGCTGCAGGAGCGCGCGCGACTCGCGGTCGATCTGGCGGATCGCGCTCTCGAGCGTGGCCATCGCCTCGGTCAGGTCGGCGGCCTGGCGGTCGAGGTAGTCCTTGCGCTCGCGCGACTGCGTGAGCTCGTCGAGCGCGGCCAGGTTGACCGCGCCGAGCTCGGCGATCGCGGCGGTCAGGCGCGCGATCTCGCCGGGCAGCGTCGAGGCGCGGCCCCAGGCCTTGAGCGCTTCGGGCAGCGATGCGACGTCGGCGTTCGCCTCCGAGAGCTGCTCGGTGAACTGCGCTTCGGCGAGCGTCGCCGCCTGAACCTTGAGCTGCATCTCCTGGATACGGACGCGCGCGGGCTCGAGCGCCTGCTCGCGGGCCAGGCGCGCTTCCTCGTCGGCGCGCAGCTTCGCCCCCATCCCCTCGACCAGGTCGCGCGCGGCGGCCAGCGCCTGCTCGGCCTCGGTGCGCGTCGCGAGCTGGCGCTGCAGCGCCTCCTCGACCGGCGTCCAGTCGATCGCTTCGCGCTCGCCGCTCAGGCGCTGGAGCAGCGTCCGCTGCTGCGCGACCTGCGCGACGAGGCTTTCGCGGCGCCGCTCGAGGTCGGCGATGCGATCGCGCGCACTACGCTCGGCGAAGGCCGCTTCCTGGCTCGCGCGCTCGGCCAGCCGCACCCGCTCGCGGCCGCGCGCGAGCGCGACGTCGGCCTCGTTGCGCGTGGTGCGCGCGGCGTCGCGCGCGGTGAAGATGTCGTGCAGCGACGATTGCAAGTCGGCGATCTCGCGCACGATCGCCTGGCGCTGGCTCTCCTCCTGGGCGATCGAGGCGGCAAGGTCGGCATCGTCGCGCACGAGCTCGGCGCGGCGCTTTTGCGCCGCCTCGGCCGCCTGCTGGAGCTGCACGAGCTCCAGCTCGAGCTCGTGGCAGCGGCGTTGCTGCGAGGCGAGCGCCTGGGTCTCGAGGTGCCAGGACGATTGCCTGTCCTTCGCTTCGCCCTCGGCCGTCTCGAGCTCGGCGCGCGCGGCGGCGGCGGATTCCCGCAGCGGTTGAAGGCGCGTCTCGAGGTCCTCGAGCTCGGCCTGTCGCGCGAGCACGCCGTGCAGGTCGCCGTCCGGGCGGAACAGCGTCACCGTCTGCGCGGTCACTTGGTGGCCGGCAGGCGTAACGAAGGATTCGCCGACCGCCAACGCAGCCCGATCGGCGAGCGCCTGCGTGAGCGAAGGCCGGCAACGCACGCCGTCGAGCGCATCGGCGATGAGTCGCGACACGTCGGGCCGCTTGATGCGGACCTTCGCGATCAGCGCGTCGCCGTGTGGGTCCGGCTTCAGCCGGACGTCGTTCGGTCCCTTCGAGCGGACGTCGTAGAGCGCGAGCCGCGCGGGCGGCGCAGCGTCGGCGGGTTCGAACTCCAGCGCTCGATCCAGCGTCGGAAGCTCGATCGCCTCGAGGCGCTCGCGCAGCACCGCTTCGAGCGCGTCGTTCCAGCCGGCGTCGACATCGATCGTCGTGTAGAGGTGCGTGGCGCGGGCGAGCCCGACACGCGAGAGCCACTCGTCGCGGTCCTCGCCGTGGCCGACCTTGGCTTGGAGCGCCGCGAGCGCCTGCGCGCGGGCGTCGACGTCGGCCAGCGAGCGGCTTTCGCGTTGCCACGCCTCTCCCGCGTCGCTGACACGCGACTGCGCGGCGGCGACGGCAGCCTGCAGCGCGTCGATCGACGCCTGCTTGTCCGCGAGGTCGGCGTTCTCCTGCGCAAGCTGAGCCTCGACATCGCGGATCGGATCGTTGTCGCCGCCCGGCAGCGCGGCGATCTCGGCCGCGAGGCGGGTCTTGCGCTCGCGCAGCTGCGCGATCATTTGCGTGGCGTTGTCGCGGCGCGTTTCCGCGACGCGGATGTCCTGCTCGGCGTCGCCGATGCGCTGCTGCACCGCGTCGAGCCCGGAAGTCGCCTCGGCGAGCGTCTCCTCGAGCGCGGGGATCGCGGCCTGCGCATAGCGCTCGTCCTCGGCCACGCGCTCGCGCGCGGACAGCGCCTCGTCGAGCGCCGCATCGAGCGATGCGCGGTCGGCGTCGAGCGCGGAGGACTGGCCTTCGAGGCCGGCGAGCTGCGCCGCGAGCTCCGCGACCTGCTCGCCGATGCGGCTCTCCGAGTCGCGCGCGAACGCAAGCTGCTGCTCGAGGCGCGTGACCTCGGCGTTGGCGGCGTAGAAGCCGCCCTGCTTGTCGTGCAGCGCGTCGCCGGCCGTGTAGTGGTCGCGGCGAAGCGCCTCGAGCGCGGCCTCGGCGCTGCGCAGCTCGGCCTGCATGCCTTCGAGCGAGGTCGTCACTTCGCCGAGCTCGTTGTTGGCGCGATCACGCGCCCGCACTGCCTCCTGCTGCTTCGCGTACCACGACATGTGCTGCGATTGCTTGAGCCGCGACTCCATGTCGCGGTACTCGGCCGCGACCCTGGCCTGGTTCTCGAGCCGCTCGAGCTGGCTTCCGAGCTCCAGGCGGATGTCCTCGACGCGCGACAGGTTCTCGCGCGTGTCGGCGATCCGGTGCTCGGTCTCCTTGCGGCGCTCGCGATACTTCGAGACGCCGGCGGCCTCCTCGAGGAACACGCGCAGCTCTTCCGGCTTCGCCTCGATCACGCGCGAGATCATCCCCTGCTCGATGATCGCGTACGCGCGGGGCCCGAGGCCGGTGCCGAGGAACAGGTCGTAGATGTCGCGGCGGCGGACCGGGATGTTCTGGATGTAATACGAGCTGTCGCCGTCGCGCGTCAGCACGCGCTTGATCGCGAGCTCGGTGTACTGGCCCCACTGGCCGCCGATGCGGCCGGCGCTGTTGTCGAAGATCAGCTCGACCGACGCGCGCCCGACCGGCTTGCGCTCGCCCGCACCGTTGAAGATCACGTCCTGCATCGACTCGCCGCGCAGCGCCGAGGCCTTCGACTCGCCCAGCACCCAGCGGACCGCGTCGATGACGTTGGACTTGCCGCAGCCGTTGGGGCCGACGATGCCGACGATCTGGCCGGGGGTCGAGATGGTGGTCGGGTCGACGAACGACTTGAACCCGGCGAGCTTGATCTGGGTGAGGCGCAAGGGTGTCCTGGAACTGAAATGTTGCTTAAGGAATCGCGACTAGAATTATACGGGACGGCCCGCGCCGACCGCTCCGATGCCCATGTCTCCGCTGGTCCGCCATTTCCGCCAGATCCTGATCTGGCCGCTCCAGCTCATGCCCATCCGCGAGGGTGAGCAGATCCAGGAGCCTTGGGAGCTCCTCGAGCGGACCACCGACCATCCGTGGCGCGAGGTGCTCGACGAGTTCGAGTGCGCTCCCGAGGCGTTCCAGCCGCGGCATTACAGTGAGTTCGTCACCTTCCTGCCCTACGTCCGCCGCTTCCTGTATGGCGAGGGCCGCGGGCGCGGCGGCAGCCCGGGCGCCGACTCGCCGATCCGCGTGTTCCGCCGCAAGGACATCGCGCGGGTCCGCATGACCTTTCCCGACGACGACGTACCGCTCGACGTCGACATCGCCCACGTCGATCTGCACTTCTTCTACGACCTCGACATCGCGATCCTGTGCGTCGAGATCGCCGCCGATGACCTTCCGCTCACCCGGGCGCAGGAGATCCTGTTCCGCTTCGGTCGCGCTTACCCGACCTACTGGACGCACGAGGGTCGCGGCGGGCATTGCCTGGCGAAGGCCGAGTGGCTCGACGCGGAAGGCAACGTGCTCGCGGCCTCGGACTACGACGAGCGCGAGAAATACCTGGCCTTCGTCGGCGAGCGCCGTGCCACGCGCTTCGCCGACCACTGGACCTACCTGCTGCGGCCGCTGGTCCCGCACCACACAGGCGAACCGGGGATCGTGCGCTACCGCCAGATCGAATTCAGCCGGATGCCGCTGTGCGCCTACCTCGCGATGGCCGACGCGCGCTCACTGACGCGCGCCGACTTCGTGCGGCTCGGCCTGGTCGCCCGCCCGGAGGAGTCCGAGGCGCTGCCGTATTCGCCGCGCTACCTCAAGGACTTCGAGGAGCGCTATTGCCACGACCCGTACTGGAACGAGGAAGCGCCCGGGCGGCCCGGCACGCGCTACATGACGACGGGCCAGGCGTTCCTGATGGTCGGCGACGCGGACGACCCGTACTTCGTCGAGCGCGAGAGCGGGCTGCTCGGCCAGTTCCGCCACCAGTACTTCCAGCTGTTCCTGATCCCGCACATGCACAAGGCGACGCTGCTGATGCTGTCCGACCGCATGGTCGACGCGCTCAACAAGCTCGTCATCCAGGACGCCGAGTCGGTGCGGCGGTTCAAGCGCTCGATCCGCCAGATGCTGGAGATCTTCCTGCGCTTCACCCACCGCTACTGGTTCCACGAAGTGTCGGACCAGCCGCATGCGAAGGCGCTCTACCGGATGACCGCGGGATTCCTGGGCAACGACGCGCTCTACAGCGAGACCCACGACGAGGTGTGGGACATGAGCGCGTACCTCGAGGCCGACACGCTGCGGCGCCAGGCGAACACGGTGGTGCGCCTGACCGTCGTCACGACGTTCGGCCTCATCGGCACCGTCGCGACCGGCTTCCTCGGCATGAACCTGTTCGCGCTCTCCGAGGTGTCGCTGGCCGAGAAGGTCGCGTGGTTCGTCGCCGTGCTGGTGCCGGTGACCGCGCTGACCTTCTACACGATCGTCAAGTCCAAGCGCCTGTCCGATTTCCTCGAGGCGCTCTCCGACGAACGCATGCCGGCGCGCGGCAAGGTCGCGTCGTTCGCGGACGTGTGGAAGCGGCCCTGGAAGACGCGGCTTTAGGCGACCTGCAACGGCACGACCCGCGCAGGCAGGCGGCGCTCTTCCACCGCGTGACACGCGACCTCCCCGCCGCCCGGCGCGGGAATGAGGCGCGGGATTTCGCTGCGACATCGCTCGTTCGCGTGCGGACAACGCGGGTGGAACGTGCAGCCGCTCGGCGGGTCGAGCGGGTTCGGCACCTCGCCCGCGACCGCGATGCGCGAGTGGCCGGTCATGCGCAGGTCCGGCACCGCGTCGAGCAGCATCCGCGTGTACGGATGCTGCGGATCGCCGAACAGGCGCGGCGTCGGCGCGAGCTCGACGATGCGCCCGAGGTACATGACGCCGACGCGGTCGGCGATGTGGTGGACGACCGCGAGGTTGTGCGAAATGAACAGGTACGTGAGCCCGAGGCGCCGCTGCAGGTCGCGCATCAGGTTCAGCACCTGCGCCTGCACCGAGACGTCGAGCGCGGAGGTTGGCTCATCGCACACGAGGAACGTCGGGTCGGTCGCGAGCGCGCGCGCGATCGAGATGCGCTGGCGCTGCCCGCCCGAGAATTGGTGCGGATACTTGACGCGATCCTTCGGTGACAGGCCGACCTGCTTCAGGAGCTTGTCGACGCGCTCGCTGATTTCGCCGGCGGGCAGCGCGTCGTCCTGGGTCAGGAGCGGCTCGGCGACGATGTCCGCGACGCGCCAGCGCGGGTTCAGGCTCGCGTAGGGATCCTGGAAGATCATCTGCATCGAGCGTCGCGCGCGCCGCCGGCGCGCACCTTCGGCGGCGACGGCGCCCTCGCCCGCGAGCACGATACCGTCGTACTCGATGCTGCCGCGCGACGGGGTGTACAAGCCCACGATCAGCCGTGCCACGGTCGACTTGCCGCAGCCCGACTCGCCGACCAGGCCGACGGTTTCGCCGCGCCGGATATCGAGCGAGACGCCGTCGACGGCCTTGAGCAGCACGCGCGGCTTGCGCTCGAGCACGCGGTCGAGCCAGGGCGGCGAGACGTCGAACACGCGGACGACGTCGGTCACCTTCAACAGCACGTCGCTCATGGGGTGTGATCCCCCCGATGCGGCCTTCGGCCGCTTCCCCCCAAGGGGCGCCGCGCCTTAGGGGCGGCCCGTCGGGCGCGGTCCGCAGCGGGCGTCATGCAATCTCCGTCACCGGCACGCCCGCGAGCCAGCATGCCGCGCGCGTCGTGCCGGACGGCTCGAGCTCGGGCCGCTCGCGGCTGCAGCGCTCGATCGCGCGCGGGCAGCGCGGATGGAACGCGCAGCCGGAGGGGACCGCGTCGAGGCGCGGCATCGAGCCGTCGATCTGCGTGAGCCGCTCGACCGTCGCGCCGATCGACGGGATCGATCCCATCAGCCCGACCGTATAGGGATGCCGTGGCCGGTGGATGACATCGGCGACCCGCCCGATCTCGACGATGCGTCCCGCGTACATCACCGCGACGCGGTCGGCGGTCTCGGCGATCACGCCCATGTCGTGCGTGATCAGCATCACCGCCGTGCCGTGGTCGCGGCACAGGCGCTTCAGCACCTGGATGATCTGGGCCTGGATCGACACGTCGAGTGCGGTGGTCGGCTCGTCGGCGATGATGAGCTTCGGCTTCGCGGCGAGCGCGAGCGCGATGACGACGCGCTGGCGCATGCCGCCGGAGAACTGGTGCGGGTAGTGGTCGATGCGCCGCGCCGCGGCCGGAATCCCGACCTCCTCGAGCAGGGCGACCGCGCGGTCGGTCGCCTCCGACTCGGACATCGGCAGGTGGGTGCGGATCGTCTCGACGATCTGCCGGCCGACCGTGTAGAGCGGGTTGAGCGAGGTCAGCGGATCCTGGAACACCGCGCCGATCTCGCGGCCGCGAATGCGCCGCATCTCGGACGGCGGCAGGCCGTCGATCCGGCGACCGTCCAGCCGGATCTCGCCGGCGGCGATGCGGCCGGGCGGATCGATCAGCCCGATGACGGCGGCGCCGGTGATCGACTTGCCCGCGCCCGACTCGCCGACGACGCCCAGCACCTCGCCGCGGCCGATCTCGAAGCCGACGTCGTGGACCGCGGTGAGCGTCCCGCGCCGCGTCGGGAACTCGACGCGCAGCCGGTCGACGACGAGGAGCGGCTCGGACGGCACCGGTCGCGCTTCAGGCCGGCGGCTTGCAGCCGGCGATCGTCTCGACGTGGTCGACGACGACCTGGTAGTCGGGCGAGATCGGACTCGGGTACTGCGCGTTGATGTAGTAGCGCTTGCAGGGGTCGATCTTGAGCTGCATCGTCTCCTGCTTGCCGCCCGCGAAGCCGCCGTGCGCGCGGGACGCCACGATCACCGGATACGTACCCGGATCGACCTGCACCGCCCGGTTGCTGGCAAAGCCGGTCGTGCTGCCGACCCGCACGATCTCGACCGAGCGCCGGTCCTGGATCGCCAGGTTGTAGCGGTCGCCGATCACCTCGCTGTAGCTCGACATCATCGACGCGCAGCCGGACAGGACCGCCGGCAGCGCCAGGAATATCCACCGAGTACGCATGCGAACCTCCTCGTCGTGAACATGGCCGCGTCACGCGGCCGGTGCGACGTTAACGCGCGACCCGCCTGCCCCGATTACCGCAGCTTCGGGTTGAGCGCGTCGCGCAGCCAGTCCCCCAGCAGGTTGATCGACAGCACCATGATTACCAGCGCCGCGCCCGGGAACACGGTAATCCACCACTCGCCCGAGAACAGGAAATCGTTGCCCACCCGGATCAGCGTCCCGAGCGACGGCTGCGTCGCCGGCACGCCCACGCCCAGGAACGACAGGGTCGCCTCGGTGATGATCGCGGTCGCGATGTTGATCGTGCCGAGCACCAGCACCGGACCGAGCACGTTGGGCAGCAGGTGCCTGCGCATGATGCCGATCGGCGCGACGCCGATGACGCGCGCAGCCTGCACGTACTCCTTGTTCTTCTCGACCATCGTCGAGCCGCGCACGGTGCGCGCGTACTGCACCCAGTTCGACGCGGCGATGGCGAGGATCAACACCGCCAGCGCGAGCTCGCCGTGCGCCTCGTGCGGCAGCACCGCGCGCGCGACGCCGTCGATCAGCAGGGCGATCAGGATGGCCGGGAACGAGAGCTGCACGTCCGCGACGCGCATGATGATCGCGTCGGTGCGGCCGCCGACGTATCCGGCCAGCAACCCCAGTCCCACGCCGACCAGCATCGCGAGGGCGACGGACGCGAGACCGACCAGCAGCGACACGCGCGCGCCGAACATGATCGTCGACAGCACGTCGCGCCCCTGGTCGTCGGTGCCGAGCAGGTAGCCTTCCTTGCCGCCGATCTCCCACGCCGGGGGCATCAGCGCGTCGAGGAGGTTGAGCGTCGCGAGGTCGTACGGATGCTTGGGAGCGACCCACGGCGCGAACAACGCCGCGAGCACGCAGATCGCGAGCACGACCGCGGAGATCATCGCCACCGGCGAGCGGCGGAAGCTGTAAGCGACGTCGCTGTCCCAGAGCCCTCGCGCCCTGGACGCGAGGTCGACCTGGGCGAACTGATCGACGCTCACGATGCAAGCCCCTTCAATGCCTGGAGCGCCGCGACGCGCGATTGCCCGACGACCATCGCCTGCCATTGCGGCGACTCGTCGAAGAACACCTCGCGCATGCGCCGGTGGATCGCCGCGCGCTGCCCGCCGGGGGCGTCGGGATGCGCCGCGAGCCAGTGGTCGGCACGCAGCGCGTCGAGCACCACTTCGAGGGGCTGGGTGCCGAATTCGAGCCCGATGCCCGAATACTCGATGCCCGGGGCCTCGTCGAGCGCGGAGTGGCAGACGATGCCGCTCACCTCGGCCGACGCCGAGGAGCCGTCGTAGAACGACGTGACGTCGGCGCCGAAGATCGCCCGCGTGCGATTCAACGTGGCCGCGTCGTCGCGGCCGGCGTAGATCTTCTCGCCGTGGCCCCAGGGCCCGAGCGCCGTATGGATGTCGATCCACGCGACGCGGCGCGCGTCGCGCAGGTGCTCGCGCAGGACGTTGCGCACCGTCACGTTGCTCCACGTCGGCGCCCGGCCGGCGTAGAACATCCCGTCGGGGAAGTCGCTCTGCCCGCCGGTCAGCGCGCTCTGCAAGGCGGCCGGACCGCGGGTTTGCATGTAGGAGCCGAGCGCCGCTTGCGCCGTGGCGTCCGGCGGCCAGTGGGACGGCAGCATGAAACCGTGCACCTCGGCATAAGCGTCGTTGCGCCTGAGGGGTTGGGAGAAGTCGAGGAAATTGCGGTTGAGATCGACGTTGTCCTCGTTGACGCGTCGCACGTGCGAAAAGCCGTACGGATTGACCGCGTGGTAGAAAAGGACGGCAACGCCCAGCTTCTCCGCGGTCGCGACGGTCAGGTCGTCGCGCAGCAGGTTGACCTGGCAGCCCGAGCCGCAGAAGCCTTCGACCCCGTGCGTGCCCGACGTGACGATCACCACGCGCTCGGCGCCCCTGGGTCCGAGCCGCGCCACGTCGCTCGCGAGCGTTTCGCCTTCGGCGCCGTCCCGTCCGCGCAGGACGTGCGATTCGAGCTCGAGGCCGCGCGCCTTCGCGGCGGTGACGAACTTGTCGCGCGCCTCCGCGTAAGTCTTGCCGAACGCGTCCGAAACGCTGTTCATCAGGTCCCGGCCAGCGGCATCGCCTGCTCGGCAAGCGCGGCGAGGTAGCCCGCGCCGATCGGGATCACACTGTCGTTGAAGTCGTAGCGGCTGTCGTGCAGGAAGCACGGCGCCGCGCCGCCGATCCCGCCTTGGCCGAGCCGCGCGTACGCGCCCGGCCGTCGCTGAAGCATGAACGAGAAATCCTCGGAGCCCATCGACGGATCGAGGTCGTGCACGACGTTCTCGCGGCCCACGACCTCGCCCGCCACGTCCGCGGCGAAGCGCGCCTCGGCCGCCGTGTTGATCGTGGCCGGATACACGCGCTCGTACTTGAGCGTCGCCGATGCGCCGAACGCCGCGGCGATCGACGGCACGAGCTCCGAGAGCCGGCGCTCGATCATGTCCTGCGTCGACGCCTTGAACGTGCGCACGGTGCCCACGAGCTGCGCGGTGCGCGGGATGACGCTCATCGCGCCCGGGTGGCCGGCGTGCATCGAGCACAGGCTCACGACCGCCGTATCGATCGGCGAGACGTTGCGCGCCACGATCGACTGCGCGGCCGTGATGATGTGACCGGCGACCAGGACCGGATCGATCGATTGGTGCGGATGCGCGCCGTGGCCGCCCCTGCCGTCGATGTCGATCGTCACCCGGTCGGCCGCCGCCATCATCGGGCCGGCCCGCACGGCGATCTTGCCGACCGGCAGCCCGGGCCAGTTGTGGAGCGCGTAGATCTGGTCGGCCGGGAAGCGCTCGAACAGCCCGTCCTCGATCATCGCGCGACCGCCCGCGTAGCCTTCCTCGCCGGGCTGGAAGATCAGCGTGACCGTGCCGTCGAACGCGCGCGTCTCGGCGAGGTAGCGCGCCGCGGCGAGCAGCATCGTCGTGTGGCCGTCGTGGCCGCAGCCGTGCATGCGCCCGTCGTAACGCGAGCGGTGCGCGAACAGGTTGTCTTCCTGCATCGGCAACGCGTCCATGTCGGCGCGCAGGCCGACCGACCGGCCGCTGGCTGTCGAGCGCCCGCGCACCACGGCCACGATGCCGGTCTTGCCGACGCCGGTGTGGTGCTCGATGTTGAGCGCGCTCAGCCGCTCCGCGACGACGTTCGCGGTGCGGTGCTCCTCGAAGCCGAGCTCGGGGTGCGCGTGGAGGTCGCGGCGGATCGCCACGAACTCGTCCTGCCAGCGGCGGATGTATTCGACGGGCTGCATGGGGTTCTTAGTGAGCGCCGGCGCCGCGCTCGATGCGCAGCCGCGGGTCGACGGCGTAGTACAGGAGGTCGACGGCGAGGTTGATCGTGACGAACACGACGGCGATGAAGCACAGGTACGCCGCCATGACCGGGATGTCCGCGAAGTTGACGGCCTGGATGAACAGCAGGCCCATGCCCGGCCACTGGAACACCGTCTCGGTGATGATCGCGAACGCGATGATCGCGCCGAGCTGCAGGCCGGTGATCGTGATGACCGGCACCAGCGTGTTCTTGAGCGCGTGGCCGAAGTGGACCGCGCGGTCGGTCAGGCCGCGCGCGCGCGCGAACTTGATGTAGTCGGTGCGCAACACCTCGAGCATCTCGGCGCGCACCAGCCGCATGATGAGCGTGGTCTGGAACAGCGCCAGCGTGATCGACGGCAGGATCAGCGAGCGCAGCCCGCTCGTCGTCAGGAGCCCGGTCGACCACCAGCCGAGCAGCACCGTATCGCCGCGGCCGAAGCTCGGGAGCCAGCCCAGCTGCACCGCGAAGACGAGGATCAGCAGGATCCCGATCAGGAACGTAGGCAACGATACGCCCACGAGCGACACCGCGAGCATGAGCTGCGACAGCCACGAATGTCGT